>CAMAWK010000126.1 GCA_945861915.1 Flavobacterium psychrophilum
GGCAATATCGAAGTCATTAGTGCTAAAGCCAAATCGAAAGAAATCGAAACCCAAAAAGCACAGTTAGAATATGATTTGGTGGTTTATCAAAAGCAATTGCAATACTTTGTTCAAACGGATGAAAACATAGTTCCTGATGCTAATACACCTTTGCAATATGCCAATCCAACCGATTTGAATAACACTAAAGTAGAAGGATTAGTAAACGATTATTACACACAGCAAATTTCTGTATACCAAAAAGAGGCCAATACTTTTAAAGCAATGCGAACACCAAAATTAGGTTTGGGTTACTTCGGACAAACCATCGATACCAAATCCTATTTTCAGGGTTTTACAGCAGGTTTACAAATTCCTTTATTTGGTGGAGCTAACACCGCTAAAGCCAAAGCATCTGGGATAAGTATTACACAATCCCAATTAGAATTAGACAAAAGTAAATTGACTTTAAAATTACAGAAAGAGGAATTACAAAATGAGTTTGAGAAACAAAAAAGCGCCTTAGTGTATTACCAAAACGAAGGATTACAATATGCCGAACAAATCATCACAACAGCTCAAAAAAGCTATGCCAATGGTGATATGAGTTACTGGTCATACATCAGTTTTTTAAACCAAGCTATTGACATCAAAAAGCAAAATGCAGAAGCCGTTAATACTTACAATCAAAGTGCTATTCAATTGCAATTCCCATCATTCAACAACAATTAATATTCAACAATATGAAAAATATAATAATAAACAACAGTTTTAAAACAAGGATCAAAACCAATCTCTTGCTTCTTTCTTCTTGTTTCTTTCTGCTAACTTCTTGTGGAGAAAAGAAAACCGAAGAAACCCACGAAGAAGAAAAATCAGAAACTGAAGTAGCATTAACTGCGACACAATTCAAAACTATTGGTATCGAAACAGGTAGTATCGAAATGAAAAACCTAAATACCGTAATCAAAGCCAATGGTTATACAGCAGTTCCACCACAAAATATGGCGAATATATCAACCTTGATTGGTGGTGTGGTAAAAGATATTTATGTGTTAGAAGGAACTTACGTTGCAAAAGGTAAAACTTTGGCAACCATTCAAAACCTAGAAGTTACAGAAATGCAGGAAGATTACAATTCCGCAATGGCTAACATTGAATACCTACAATTAGAATACAACCGCCAAAAAACATTGAGTGATGAAAATGTAAATCCTCGCAAAACATTTCAAGAAGTTAAATCAAAACTGGCAGTTGAAAGAGCAAGGGCACAAGCCGCTAAAAATAAACTACAAGCATTACACGTAAGTTTAAGCGGTAGCACTTCATTAATTCCAATTGTTTCGCCAATAAGCGGCTATGTGGGCAAAATAAGTATAACCAAAGGTGCGTTCGCAGAAACAGGTGTTACGCTTTTTGAGGTAGTTGATAACAGCCAAATGCACTTGGATTTAAACGTGTTTGAAAAAGATTTAGGCAAAATTTCAGTAGGTCAAGAAGTTGATTTTGTACTAACAAATCAATCTAACAAATCTATTAAAGGAAAAATATTTGGTATCAACAAATCATTTTCTAATGAAAGTAAAACGGTTGCAGTACACGCAAAAATCAATCCAAACGATGCAAAAGATTTAATTTCCGGAATGTATGTAGCTGCAAATATTAATATCACAAATCAAACAGTTCAGGCACTTCCAAAAGAGGCGGTTGTTAGAAATGGTGACAAATATTACATTTACATTCAAGAAGAACATCAAGAAGAAGCACCAAAAGTAAAAGAAGAAACGCACCAACATAAAGAAGGCGAAGTACATACAGAACACGCCGAAAGCGAAGAAGAAGGGCATAATGAAGTTCACTTCAAAGCAATTGAAGTTGTTCCTGGAACCACCGATTTAGGTTACACCGAAATAAAATTAGTCGAAGAAATTCCTGCCGATGCAAAAATTGTAATCAAAGGAGCATTCTATTTATTAGCAACTTCAAAAGGTGGCGGAGAACACGAACACTAACCAATACTTTTAAGTTATGAAAATGAATACAGTAATGCCAAGTAATCTAATTCCTTTTTATAAAAAAGAGTTAGAAGCAGTTAAGGATAATTTACAGGCAGATAAATTAAATATGGCTTGGTATCATTTAGAAAGAGCACATATTATTGCACAAAAATATCCTTACGAACATACGTTTGTACATTGTAAAATGTTACAATTTGGAATGAAAATAAAAAGCTCAAAAGAAATTATCGGACAAATTCCACGATTACTCATTGGTGGCGTAAAATCATTTGTAGGTCAAGTCCCAGTAGGTAATACAGGTGGTGCTAATGTGCCACCTTTAAAACCAATGGAAATACCTATTGATATTAAAGAAATCTTAGAATTGAATTCGTAACTACTTTATTATGGAACATCAACACAAATACGATGCAAACGGCATACAAACCTGTTGCACACTCGAAGAAAAAATAAATAAAAAAACCGAGCATCATTCTGATGATGACGGACACGACCACGACCATTCAAGCAAAGAAAAATCTACGTTTCGAATGTTCTTACCAGCAATTATAAGTTTTACACTATTACTTGTCGCAATTGGTTTTGATAATTATTTTACACAATCGTGGTTTACAGGTTATGTTAGAATAGGGTGGTATATTGTCGCATACATTCCAGTAGGTTTTCCTGTTCTCAAAGAAGCTTTTGAAAGCATCCGTAAAGGCGAAATATTTTCAGAATTTCTGTTAATGTCCATAGCAACAATTGGAGCATTTGCCATTGGCGAATTTCCAGAAGGTGTTGCCGTAATGTTGTTTTATGCCATTGGCGAAATATTTCAAACCTTGGCAGTACAAAGAGCAAAAGCCAATATTAAAACCTTACTTGACCAAAGACCTGACGAGGTGACTATTCTCGAAAACAATGTTGCTAAAACTATCAAAGCATCAACGGCTCAAATTGGCGATATTATCCAACTCAAAGCAGGAGAAAAACTAGGTTTAGATGGAGAATTACTTTCTGATACTGCATCTTTTAACACCGCTGCATTAACTGGCGAAAGTAAACCCGACACCAAAGCAAAAGGAGAAACTGTTTTAGCAGGAATGATAAACCTAAATTCGGTTTGCCAAGTAAAAGTAACGGTTGCTTACACCGATAGTAAACTATCCAAAATTCTCGAAATGGTGCAAGATGCTACCACCAAAAAAGCACCAACAGAATTATTCATCAGAAAGTTTGCCAAGATTTATACGCCAATTGTTGTATTATTAGCCATTGTAATTTGTGTTGTTCCAATGCTTTTTGTAGATAATTATGTTTTTAGAGATTGGTTGTATCGTGCATTAGTGTTCTTGGTTATTTCGTGTCCTTGTGCTTTAGTAATCAGTATTCCTTTAGGTTATTTTGGCGGAATTGGAGCAGCTTCTAAAAACGGAATTTTATTTAAAGGAAGTAATTTTCTTGATGTGATGGCTACTATTCAAAACGTAGTAATGGATAAAACAGGCACAATGACAGAAGGCGTTTTTAAAGTGCAAGAAGTTGTTTTTAATGCCAATTTCAACAAAGATGAAATTCTGCAAATGGTCAATGCTTTAGAAAGTCAAAGTACACATCCAGTTGCAACAGCCATTCATCAATATGTTGGAAAAATTGACAACACAATCGAACTTAAAAATGTAGAAGAAATTTCAGGCCACGGATTAAAAGCAGACGTTAAAGGAAAAGAATTATTAGTTGGTAATTTCAAACTAATGGATAAATTTTCTATTTCGTATGATATTGATCCAACAACTATCGTTTACACTTTAATTGCTGTGGCTTATGATAAAAAATTTGTTGGTTATTTAACCATTGCTGACAGTATCAAAGAAGATGCAAAAATTACAATCGATAAACTAAAAGCATTAGGCATAAAAACTACAATGTTAAGTGGCGATAAAGATAATGTGGTACAATTTGTGGCTCAAAAACTCGGAATTACAAATGCTTTTGGCGACTTACTTCCAGAAGATAAAGTAAACAAAGTAAAAGAAATAATTGCTAAAAATGAAACGGTAGCTTTCGTTGGTGATGGTGTAAATGACGCACCAGTAGTAGCATTGAGCAACGTAGGTATAGCAATGGGCGGTTTAGGAAGCGATGCAACTATAGAAACTGCCGATGTGGTTATTCAAGACGATATGCCTTCAAAAATTCCAATGGCAATAAACATAGGCAAACAAACCAAAAAAATTGTTTGGCAAAATATTATGTTGGCATTTGTAGTAAAAGCAATAGTTTTAATACTCGGTGCAGGCGGTTTAGCCACAATGTGGGAAGCCGTTTTTGCCGATGTTGGCGTAGCATTATTAGCCATTTTAAATGCGGTTAGAATACAGCGAATGAAGTTTTAAGGATAATTATTATTCAAATTAAAGGTGTTTGTTATACAATTTCAAACACCTTTTTTAATATTATAAATCTACATTTTAACAATTGATTAGTATAAAATCGATGTAATTTAATTACCTTTGGTACATATCGATATAAATATGAATAAATTTCACATTTTAGTAGTTGCATTATTTGGTTTCTTATTGATGCCAAGTAATTCTTTTGCGTGTGGAACTAAAACCGAAAAATCGTGTTGCAAAAAAGAAACAACTTCTAAAACAGAAAAAAAAGACTGTTGCAACAATAAACAACACTCAAAAGACAAAGACAATAGTTGTGGTGGAAAATGTGGACACTCAAACTGCACATCATCAACAACAGTAAATTTTAGTATAATTTCATCTTACGAAATTAATTTTAAAAATAATTCTTTTGATTTTTCAATCGAAAAATCAAAATTTCACTATTCAAAAACCTTTATATCTTCGGGTTTTTATTCCATTTGGCTAATTCCTAAAATAGGCTAAATACTTTTTTGACAACCATAATTGGGTCTTGTCGAAAGCAAATACTTTGCTTTCAAATTTATTTATCTATAAAAAATTAAAATTTTATTACAATGAAATCAATATCAAAAATATTGGTAGCAATTACAATATTGTTATCATTCACATCGTGCAATGCACAAATTAAAAACGCAAAAACAGAAACAGTTAAAATTTATGGAAACTGTGATATGTGCGAAAAAACAATTGAAAAAGCAGGAAATCTTAAAAAGATAGCCAAAGTAGATTGGAACGTAGATACAAAAATGGCAACTTTAACTTACGATAGTAAAAAAACCAATCAAGATGCAATTTTAAAACGCATTGCATTATCAGGTTACGACAGCGACAAGTTTCTTGCACCAGATAACGCTTATTCAAAACTGCCTGGTTGTTGTCAATACGACAGAGTAGCAAAAGTTCCAGTAAAAACTGAACCCAAAAAAGAAGTCGTGACAGAAAACCACAGCAATCACGCAAATCAAACTGAAATGTCAAAAGTTGAAGTTCAAGAAGTAAACCAACTAAAAGCCGTTTTTGACAATTATTTTGCTGTAAAAGATGCGTTAGTAAAAACAGATGGTAACACTGCGTCAGCAAAAGCAACAGCATTACTTTCAGCAATCAACGCTGTCAAAATGGAAACTTTAAAAACAGACGAACACAATGTTTGGATGAAAGTTTTGAAAAACATAAAAGAAGATGCCGAACATATTGCAGACACCAAAGATGCAAAACACCAAAGAGACCATTTTGACACGCTATCAAAAAACTTCTATGAGTTAATCAAAGTTTCAAAACAAGAAACACCTACTTATTATCAATTTTGCCCAATGGCAAACAATGGTAAAGGTGCTAATTGGTTGAGCAAAGAAAATGTAGTTAAAAATCCTTACTATGGCTCTATGATGTTAAGTTGCGGAAAAGTAACAGAAACTATCAAATAAATTTAATTTGGCGAAGCCAAAAAAGGCTTCGCCTTTTTTATTCAATTAATTGAAATAATCAAAATGAAAAATAAAAAAATAAAAAACATATCAATATTGCCTACGGCAATATTGATATTGTTTCTTTCTCAATCCATTTTCGCTCAAAAAATCGTTCGCTACGATTTATATGTGCGTGATACAATCGTAACTTTTGGCGACAAACCAAAACACGCCATTGCGGTAAACGGACAAATCCCAATGCCAACATTAACATTTACCGAAGGCGACATTGCAGAAATTTATGTACATAATGAACTGAATGAAGAAACATCATTACATTGGCACGGATTATTTTTGCCAAACAAAGAAGATGGCGTTCCTAATTTGACACAAATGCCAATAAAACCCAAAACGACACACAAATATTCTTTCCCAATTATCCAGCACGGCACACATTGGTATCACAGTCATTCGGGATTGCAAGAACAAATCGGAATGTACGGAAATTTTGTAATGCTCAAAAAAGCAAACGACCCAACTTTTAGAAAAGGAATTGACGATTTGCCATCAATTCCAATTGTTTTAAGCGAATGGACAGACGCAAATCCTGATAACGTACACCGAATGTTGCACAACGCAACCGATTGGTTTGCGATACAAAAAGGAACAACACAAAGTTATTCCGAAGCAATCCAACAAGGTCATTTCAAAACCAAAGTTACCAACGAATGGAAACGAATGAACGCAATGGACGTGAGCGATGTTTATTATAACAAATTTTTAATCAACGGAAAAAACGAAAGCCAACTTTCGCAATTTAAAGGTGGCGACAAAGTGCGTTTACGCATTTCAAACGGTGGAGCATCAAC
>CAMAWK010000127.1 GCA_945861915.1 Flavobacterium psychrophilum
GCGGAGAAAGAGGGATTCGAACCCCCGGACCTGTGACAGTCAACAGTTTTCAAGACTGCCGCATTCGACCGCTCTGCCATTTCTCCAGTGAGCGACATTACGTTTCTGTAATGCGAGTGCAAATATAACAACCTTTTTTTGTTTTGCAAAAAGTATTTACACAAATATTGTCCTTTTTTTGTTGACTGAAATTAATTGGTTCAAATTGAAACCATATCGCTCTGTTAGCTATTAGAACTATGTGGTTTAGAATAAAAAAAAATCTTAAATATAATTTTAAAGAATGTAAATTTGACAATTAAATCTATTCAACTTTTTGAAAGCATTTAAAAAATAAAAGCCACTAAAAAATGAAACAAATTAAGGAAGCCATCAAACAATTGATTACTGTTTCTGATGATGAATTGAATCATTTTCTAAAAGATAGTTTTATAAAAACATTCAAGAAAAACGAAATTATCAGTTTTCCGAATCTTGTTCCAAATGATATTTTTTTTATAAATAGTGGATTGATTCGGTTTTTACTGACCGACATGAATGGTGTCGAGCATACCATTTTCTTCGGAATTGAAAATCAATTTATAGCTGATTATTCTAATTTTATTTTGCAAAAGCCTACCATTTCAACCATTCAAGCATTAGAAGAAACAGAAATGGTGATTACACCTAGATCTTCAATAGAATGGGGTTATCAAAACATGCAATATGGTGACCGATTAGGTCGATTAATCGCAGAATACTATTATATTTTTCAAGACGAAACCATCAAAAATAGTTACACCCGAACTCCCACGGAGCGCTATAATTCTATTACCAGTTTTTTTCCTAATATTCATAATCGGGTACCACAAAAAATGATTGCTTCCTATTTAGGTATTTCTCCTGTGCATTTAAGTCGATTAAAAAAATCTGAAAATCTGAAAAGATAAACATTTGTTATCGTTTTGAATTTCGTTTAAGTCGAAATTTGCACTCAATAAAGGATACCAAATTTTATGATCTACTTTTTAGAAAATCTCAAATCCAAAAACGAAACTTTATTTTACTTCGGAATTCTATGTTTGATAGGAGCCGTCATTTGTTTGATTTTAAGTAAAACCAACCCAAATCCTATTTTAGGCATAAGCGGTTGGATTAAACCTTTCAAATTTTTTATTTCTACCACTGTCATGGCTTGGACAATGGGTTATTATATGCAATTTTTGGACAATCAAAGTCAGGTTTCGATTTACAATTGGAGCTTAATTATTTTATTGTCTATTGAAATTATTCTCATACTTTTTCAAGCTTCAAGAGGCACAGTATCTCACTTTAATCAAGAAAATGCTCTTGGCAAAATCATTTTTAGTACAATGGCTTTTGTTATTACAGCCTTTATGTTGCACACCGCTTTTATCGCTTCTTTCTTTTTTACACAAAAACAATTTAATGCTTCCGAAATTCTCGTTTTAGCCATACAATTAAGTCTTATTATTACAATTCTTTTTGCTTTTGAAGGTTTTATAATGGGTGCTATGCTCAAGCATACTGTAGGTTCAACCGATGGCAGTGAGGGTTTGCCTGTGGTTAATTGGAGTAAAAAATATGGCGATTTACGAATTGCCCATTTCTTTGGAATGCACTCTTTGCAACTGATTCCCCTACTCGCTTTTTATTTTACTAAAACCAAAAGAGAAGTCTTTATTCTCGCCTCAATCTATTTTGTATTTGTCAGTTACACTTTATTTCAAGCCTTACAAGGCAAACCTTTACTTAAACTTTAAATCAATTCAAATGAAAAAATTAGCTCTAACATTGTTCCTACTTTTAGGATTAAATGCCTTTTCGCAAAACGGAATTATAAAAGGTAAAATAACCGATAAATTATCCGAGAAGCCTTTACAAGGTGTAACTATCGAATTAGTAAATGCCACAATCAACGCACAAACAGACGAAAATGGAAATTTTACACTTCAAAATGTTCCTATCGGACGACAAACGATTGATATAACTTTCATGGGGTACGAAAATAGTTCGATTCCAAATATTGATGTCACTTCAGGGAAAGATGTGGTTTTGAACATTGCCTTGACCGAAAATTTCAACAAACTGCAGGAAGTAATCATCAAATCGGACAATTCGAAATCCAAAGCAATCAACAAAATGGCGGCTGTTTCTACTAGACAATTTAGTGTAGAAGAAGTCAATCGGTATGCAGGAGGACGCAGTGATGTGGCAAGATTAGTATCTAATTTTGCGGGCGTTTCATCGGCTAATGATAGTAGAAATGATATTGTGGTTCGAGGCAATTCGCCAGCAGGAATGTTGTGGCGAGTGGAAGGAATTCCTGTTCCAAGTCCGAATCATTTTTCAACTTTAGGCACTACTGGGAGTCCCGTTTCGGCATTGAACCCGAATATGTTAGCCAATTCTGATTTCCTTACTTCGGCTTTTCCAGCAGAATATGGAAATGCAATTAGTGGTGTTTTTGATTTGAGTTTTAGAAAAGGAAACAAAGACAAATACGAATTTACCGCTGGTGTAGGAGCCTATCCTGGTGTTGAATTTTTAGCCGAAGGACCGATGGGAAAAAATGAAGCTTCTTTTTTGGTAGCGGGTCGTTACGGAATTGCAGGCTATTTGGGCGGTGCCGGAACTGGAGCGGCAATACCCAATTACAATGATGTTTCTTTTAATCTTGATTTTGGAAAAAGTAAATTAGGGAATTTTACCTTTTTTGGAATCGCTGGATTCTCTAATATTGAATTTTTGGGAAAAGATGCTACCGATGACGATTTATTTTCGGCAAAAGATGCCGACCAAAAAGTAACTTCCGATTTTTATGCTCTAGGTTTAATTCATAAAATAGCCACAGGAAAAAATTCGTTTCTAAAAACAACCTTCGGAACTTCGAATACAGGAAATAGCTACGAAGAAGATCGATTATACAATATTGGAACGCCCACAGAAAACAAAATTCGATATACCGATAACGATAATTCCGAAAACAGAATCACAGCTACAACGGTTTTCAGCTCAAAAATCAATAGAAATTTTACCATCAGAACCGGATTGTTGTTTGAGTTCTATACAATCGATTTTAGTTTGTTGGATCGATTCAAGCAACCCGATTTGAACTCGGATGGTTTTCAGGATTTGAATACAATTTATAAAACCACGGGCGATTACAGCATTTTGCAACCCTATGCACAAGCACAAGTTCGATTGTCTGAAAAATTTACTCTAAACGCTGGACTTCACGGACAGTCATTTTCGGTAACTAACGAATTTGTTTTAGAACCACGCGCTTCCATAAGTTATAAACTAAACAACAAAAACACACTTAATTTGGGTTACGGATTGCATCATCAAAATGTTCCTGCTCCAATTTTATTTCAAAATGAGAACGTGGCTGGAAATTTAGAGCAAACGAATAGAAATTTAAAATTAGTCGAAAGTCAACATTACGTTTTGGGTTATGATGTAAAATTAGCCGATAAATGGCGCGGAAAAGCTGAGATTTATTACCAAAGCATTTCAAACGCTGCGGTTGAAAACTTTTCTAGCAGTTACTCCTCTTTAACCGAAGGAGCAGATTTTGGGTATTCTACCGACAAAACTTTATTGGTTAGCAAAGGAACGGGAACTAATGTGGGAATCGAATTAACGCTCGAAAAATTCTTTAGCAAAGGCTATCACGCCCTTTTAACGACATCATTTTTTGAAAGCAAATACAAAGGCAGCGACGGAATCGAGAGAAATTCTCCTTTTAATAACCAATACGTAATCAATGCTTTGGGCGGAAAAGAATTTAAAATCGGGAAAGAAAAACGTACCATTTTATCCTTTGATGGAAAAATAACCACTTCAGGCGGACGATTTTATTCTCCTATTAATTTAGTCGCTTCGCAAGCGGCAGGTTACCAAATTAATGACGAAACCAAAGCTTATAGTTTACAATACGATGCCTATTTTAGGTTAGATTTGAGAACAGGAATTAAATTTAATAGCAAAAAACGCAAACAGTCCCACATTTTTTATTGCGAAATTCAAAATGTAACTAACAATGCTAACATTTTTGTAAACCGCTACAATCGATTGACCAACGAAGTAAACCGTGTAGACCAAATTGGGCTATTCCCTGATTTTGGTTATAAGTTTCAGTTTTAGAAATAATCTTTTTTACTTTTAGGTTTATTACACGATAAATATCCTACATTTGATTGTTGTTGAAATACAATATCGACAACACAAAAAAACGCATTGCGTTTTTTTGCGTTGTTCGATTTAAACAACTAATAACAAATACTCTAATATATCCTACCTTTTTAAAGTTGTGTATATTTATGAGTTAGCACCAATGATAAAACGACACTACACAATATGAAGCAATTAAACATAATGTTAAACTTTATGGCCGCAATAATTATTTTTATTGCAGTACTTGGAGCACTTATTTTAGGATATGAACACTTAAAAAAAGATGAACCTCCTAGGAAAATTATAATAGAATACAACCAATCACAGGACTCCTTAAAAAGCAGACAAGTAGTTAGGTTAGATGAACTGGACTCCTTACTTAGGGATGTTAAAATCATAACGAATAACATTCAAAACAAGCAAGTGCAGGCAATATCCAAAGAGGAAGAGAAAAATATATTTGACAAATTCTACTCTATCATAGTTGCAGTAATACTAGTTATTGCTGGATTTTTTGGTTTTAAAAATATTACTGAAATTAAACAACGAGCAATAGAAGATGCACAAGATTCTTCAAAGAAAATTGCGGAAGAAACTGCAATTAATTCCTCTCAAACACAATTTGAAAAGGTTTTTACAAAAGAATATGAAGGACAGATATTAAAAATTACAACAGAAAGTTTTGCAAAAATATTAGATGAAGAGAGTATTAAACTTAATAGGCAAATTAGTGCTTTGCAAAATAGAATTGATCAATTAGAAAACAATCAAAACAACAATCAAGAACCTGATCAAGAACAAGCAGGAGAAGTTGAAAATAATAACGAACCAGTAAACCCATTTGACAATGAATAAGCTAATTGAAATAAAAGGGTTTATGGTAAATCAACTTACTTATAAACCTATTGCAACAACTTCGATAAAGTTTTCAGATTTGAAGCATATTGTAAAATTTACTGCAAGAGAGCCGAATGACTTTGATCCTTTCAAACCCAATGTAAAATTGGATGATATTGTTAAACAAACTAACGAAGAATATTTTCAAAGATTAACTATTGAAGATAGGGTAAAGAGTATTTATTTATATCTCCTTGATGAGATAAATAATAAGGTAACAAAAAAGAAAAGTGCACTTGGCTCTTTCCCAACTTCAATAATTCTTTCAATAGATGTAACTGATCAATACGAAAACAAAAAAGAATATACGGAGAGTGTAGAAAAAATTGATAGTGATGATTACATTGGTGCTTACTACTCTGTTGATGAAAGTATTATTTCACTTAGTATACTTAGGCGAAATAATACTTTAATAGTTGATGGACAACATAGGCTAGCAGCTATGATTAAACTATACAATGACGCTTTAAAAGAGGGAATTAAAATAGGCAGACTTTCACTAAATGAAAAATATCCTGATTTGGATTACCAATCAATTAAGAATAACTTAAATGATTTCGAACTTAATTGCACACTTTTATTGGGCTTTGATATTTGGGAACAAGGAAAGGTTTTTGCTGATGTGAACTTTAATCAAAAACCTGTTAACAAATCACTCTATTACGATATTTTTGGATCATTCCCAGATCCTGACAAAAACGACATTTTTTTATCACATATGCTGGCTAAACATTTAAATACAAATGATAAATCAGCCATAAAAGGTTTTATAAAAATGCTTGGTACTGGTTCAGGTTATTTCTCGCAAGCTTTTTTTGTCGAAGCTATAAAAGATCACTTAAAACCAAAAGGCATTTGGGCAGACATTCCATTAGATTATATTAACGGTGGAAATAAACATGAGTTCTTATCAACCTTTTTTAAAGCGTATTTTAGTGCCATTAAGGAAGTATTTAATGATTTTTGGCCAAAACAGACTTATGTAAAAGGAGAAAAATATGATTCTATTCTTGTGAAAACAACAGGTATGGGTGCTTTGATAAAATTAATTAATCCTCTTTGCAGACAGCTCATTAAAGACGGTACGAACATAAATAACACAGGTGAATTAGAATTAAAACAAGAAATTGTTAAGACACTCACTCCTCTTAAGAAAAACGCTTCCGAGTATTTTTCTAAGGCTTCTATGTTTTCCGGAGCAGGGAGTTTAGGACTCCAAAGTAAACTATATGAAAAACTTGGACAAGATCTTGGTTGGTTTAAAAAAGGATAAAATCACTGGTGCTAACAGGCGTTTGGCAAAAAAGCGGGTTAAATGCTTGAATGAAGCTTTGTGCTTCGTATCAAGTTCAGTGCTGGCAGACAGTTTAGTGCTTCGAAATCGCCAACTTCTTGTAGCTGCAAAACGTTAGGGAAACCTGTTTGTCAAAGTGTTATTTAAAACAGCTCTTCAACCCAGAAAGATTTCATAAAAGCACTTTGTGTATTGGCGTTTTTTTTATCAACAATCCACAAAAAAATGGTCTATCGCCAATAGCCATGAGTTCCTATTGAGTAATTTTGTGAAATGTATGCTTTAGTCGATTGTAATAATTTTTATGCTTCTTG
>CAMAWK010000128.1 GCA_945861915.1 Flavobacterium psychrophilum
TCGAAGCGTGGTTTAACAACTACATTGTTTCCGTCTACGGGATATTGAGTTATGTATTTTTCAACTGTTGAACTTTCTAATAAATGTATTTGGCGTATTTCTCCGCCAAGTTTAACGAGTTGCCAAAAGATTACTTTGTCTTTTGGAAAAGGCACTCTCGGAAAATCTATTTTTAAAAACTCTTTGTATTTTTCTCGGTAGGTTGGCGAATGTAAAACCGCATAGATGTAATCTAAAATATCAATGGGTGCAAAAGTGTCTTTGGTTGTTTCTTTTTCATTGGTAAAAGTTAAACCTAATTTGTCTTCTATTTGCTTTACAATTTCTGTGTTTAAATTTGGTGTTCTTTCTGCTGTTTGCCCAATTATTTGCTGTCCATTAGTTTTAGGATATAAATACAGTGGAAATATGTTGGCATTGTCTAACGAAGAAGTCAAACTCTTGTCGGTTATTGAATTTGATATAAAATAATTATGTGCTGTTTCATCTCTTCCAATTTTCACGCAAACAAGTGAGTAATTATTTGCAACTAAATTATTCATCACATCTTCTCTTCCCCAATCAACCATTTTCTTGGTGTAATAGATAAATCTTTTATCAAACGGTCTGTATGAAATATGTTTAATGTTAGTATCGTGAGTTTCATTACTCAATTCCTTTCTTGCTTTTGACAATTCCCATCCACGTGTGTCTCCAGGCAAATATTTTCCTGATGATTTTGTGCCAAAGTATTTAGTTCTTATACTTAAATCATCAATTGATAAATCAGAAAAATCCTTTATTCTGTTTAATAAAACCGCTTTGTTCATATCAATTACAAAATGGTCTCTTGCAGTAGTAACTCCCATTGATTGTTTTGAAAAAAGCTCTCCGATTTGAATACCTTGATTAAATTCTGCAATTGCTTTATGATTTACTGGAATAAAAAACAAATTGGGTTTTTCAGGTTTTATCTCGTTGAATTTTACTGTTTTTAAAGAGTTAGTAGTTAAAAATTCATATTTATCTTCTCTTTTGCCAAACAAGTCATTATGAAATACTTTACCTAATTCATTAGCTTTTTTCTTTCCTGTTTTTACAAATACGGTTATTGCAACACCTTGCATAATATCAAATACATTTTGGTCGATTGAACCATCGGGTGCAGTTTCTTTTTTTGTACTGTTACCGTGTAAATCTATGGTATAAATTTTATCGTAGGTTTTGAGTAAATGCCAACGCATACCACGAAAAGTAGGATTATCTAAAAATCCGTGAGGATTGATGAAAGCCAAAACGCCACTACCGTTTTTCTCAATGAAGTGTTGACCGTAGCGTAAGAATTTTACATAGTCATCATTTAGCCAATGTTTACGTTCATTAAAATGAACTCCATCAACATATTTATAATCTTCAATAAGTTTGCTAATCCATTCGCCATTGTTTGAAGATATTCCACTGTATGGTGGATTTCCAATAACACACATTACAGGTGTATCTCTTTTGATGTGATTGGCTTCGTTGGCTTCTGTGCTTAACCAATTGGCAAATAAAGGACCTGTATCTTGGTGGTGTTCTTCTAAACTGTTGGTAAGATAAACTCTGAACCTTTGGTTGGTGGTTGGTTTGTAGCCTGTTTCAGTTAAAAGCAAATCTAATTTTAAATGTGCCATTGCATAACTTGCCATCAGCAACTCAAATCCATTGAGGCGAGGCAATAAATGAGTTTCTACATAATTGCTCCAAATTCCTTTTTGCCCTTCAAACTTTTTATGAATATGTTTTACTACTTCAGCTAAAAAAGTTCCTGTGCCGGTCGCTGGGTCAAGGATTTGAACTTTGTGTACTTCCTGTTCTGTCTTTTTGCCTTGTACATCAACTTTTATTTTTGTTTTGCTATTGTCTGCAAGTCCGTTGGGTAAATCAAATTCGGTTTTTAAAATATCATCAACTGCTCGAACTATAAAATTTACAACTGGTGCAGGTGTGTACCAAACGCCACGAGCCTTTCGCAATTTCGGGTCGTACTCACTTAAAAATGTTTCATAAAAATGGATTATTGGGTCTTCCATTTTTGTTGACTTTCCGTAGTTTTTTAAAATTTCTTCAACATTGCAAGCCAAAAATATATCTACCAAACTATCTACTATCCATTTTATACGGTCGTCAATATCGGGACCAGCAATGTAGCCAAACAGTTTGCGTAAAAACGGATTTGATTTTGGAATTAATTCAGCGGCTTCTTGTCGGCTAAATGTTGGCAAAGTTGGGTCGTGTAAACGAGCCGCAAACATTCCGTAAGAAATTGTTTGTGCATACACGTCTGCAAAACCTTTGGGAGTAATGTCGTGAATAAGAATTTGCTGAAAGGCGTTCATTTGGTCTTTAAGCGTACTGTCTTCTTTATTTGCTTCGTCACTTGTTAAAGCCTTTTCAATAACATCAGAAAGAAGCCGGGCTTTGCCCGCCATCATTTCTGCTAATTTTTTTGAACTTTTTATTGTCTGCCCAATGTGGGAAGCAAAGTCTTTGATGAGATTTGTAAAAGTTGCAAAGTTGTTAGGCAACGGAACGATAGTTCCGTTTTGTATTTCAGCAATTGCAATTTTTGTAATAAAAATTCCGTCAATGTATAAATGGAAGTCTAAATAGTCCGTGAAAATTAAGTTGTTCAGCGAAGCCTTGTAACGGTCAAATTGTTCTTGGTTTCCTGTTTTCTTTGCTCCTTCAAGGTCTTTGTCTCCAATGTCCTTTGCTTCAATAAAACCCACTGGAATTTCTTTTTTGGTCAGAATGTAATCGGGTGCTCCGCAAGATTGTCTTTTGGGTTCGTTGGTCGCCCTAATGTCAGGCACTAAACTTTCTAATAGTTGTTGCAAGTCGCCACGAAAAGTATGCTCGGTTGCGTTACCAAGTTTATATCTTTTATTTATGTTGTCTATGTACTGTTCTAAAGTCATTAATTTTTTTGTCAAATTTTACAGTCCAAAGTTAGTTTTTTCTGTCGGTTTGTTGTTGGTTGTTCGGTCGTCCTAGCATTGGGCATAACTCGTTTCTAAGCGCAACAAACTTTAGAATACACACCCAATTTGGGACAGAGTCGCGAAGGTTTGTTTCGCTTTTTTGTTTTTCAAATATATTCTTTTTTTCTTACAAACCATCAAGCAAATTTCTGTAGCGAATTGCTCCATATTTTTAAGTATTTTTGATAAAAAAGTGAGATGAATAAAATTACACGTATTTCTGCAGTAGTAGTCACTTGTTTGGCGGTGGGGTATTTTTCGGGTTTGGTTACACGTTCCGCCATCACCACTTGGTATCCTACACTTGTTAAACCTAGTTTCAATCCTCCCAATTGGGTTTTTGCTCCCGTTTGGAGTATGTTGTATGCCATGATTGGCGTGGCGGCTGGACTGGTTTGGGATCAAATCGACAACAATAAAGAAGCCGTAAAAAACGCTCTCATTTTCTTTGCCGTTCAACTAGGGCTTAATGCCTTGTGGTCGTTTTTGTTTTTTGGCTTACAAAATCCCCTATTAGCTGGAATAGAAATTATTATTCTGTGGTTACTAATTTTTGAAACCCAACAAAAATTTGCCAAAATCAACAAAATTGCGGGTTATTTATTGATTCCGTACTTGCTTTGGGTGAGTTTTGCCACAGTACTAAATGACAGTATTTGGTGGTTGAATCGGTAGTTTTAAAAATTACTCGCCACAATAAAACCACTTGTCCAGGCATTTTGAAAATTAAAACCGCCTGTAACCGCATCAATATTGACAATTTCTCCAGCAAAAAACAAATTTTGGTGTAGTTTGCTTTCCATGGTTTTAAAGTTGATTTCTTTTAAGTCAATGCCTCCAGCGGTCACAAATTCATCTTTAAAAGTGCTTTTCCCATTCACTTGAAAACTAGCATTCGTTAATTGATTGGCTAAATTTTGGATTTGTATTTTCGAAATATCTGCCCATTTGGTCTCGGTTTCAATTTGCGAGGTGTGTACCAAACTTTCCCATAATCGATTGCTGATTTCAAAAGGTGATTTTTTAGAAACTGCTTTTTTGGCATGCTCCAATTTCAACTCTTTCAATTTTTTTTCGATAGTATCAAAATCCATTTCAGGTAACCAATTAACAAAAATCGTAAATTGATAGTTTTTATCGTGCAAAATTCGAGCTCCCCAAGCCGACAATTTCAAAATCGCCGGACCACTCATACCCCAATGGGTAATGAGTAAAGCACCTGTAGTTTCGAGTTTAGAATCTTTTACTTTTAAACTTACATTAGCCGAAACTCCAGGCAAGTCTCTGATTCTGGCATCTTTAATATTAAAAGTAAATAAAGACGGAACTGGTGACACAATCGCATGACCAAAAGTTTGTAACATTTCCCAAATTTTCGGGTTACTGCCTGTGGCAAGAATCAATTTTTCGGTCAGGTATTGTTCATTTTGAGTTTCAATTTTCCAGAGGGCTTCTTTTTTAAAAATCGATTGTACACTTTGACCAGTCAACACTTTTATCCCTAGTTTTTGAGTTGCTTTTAGAAAACAATCGATAATTGTTTGTGACGAATTCGAAACAGGAAACATGCGACCGTCTTCTTCAATTTTGAGTTCAACGCCTTGTTTTTCAAACCATTCGATTGTGTCACCTGAGCAAAATTGATGAAAAGGCCCTCGCAATTCTTTTTCTCCACGAGGATAAAATTGGACTAATTCATTAGGTTCAAAACAGGCGTGAGTTACATTGCAACGACCACCGCCCGAAATTCGAACTTTTTGAAGCACTTCCGCACCACGCTCCAAAATAGCGACTTTTAGTTTAGGATTTTTTTCTACTATGTTTATCGCTGTAAAAAATCCTGCTGCACCACCGCCAACAATAATAATGTCAAAATTTTGGTTCATTTCTCTTATTTTGGGTTTAGAAGGTTTAGAAAGTTTAAGAGTTTAGAAATTCATAATTCAAATTAAATTCTATCAGTAAAATCCGATATAATACCATTAACTCCAAAGGACTTCATTCGACTAATTTCCTGAATTTCATTAACTGTCCAAGGATAAACTTGAAAGCCATTTTCTTGCATCAAAGCTGCATTTTCTTTTGTTAACAATACATAGTTTGGATGAATAGAAAAGGCTTTTTTGCTTTTGGCGAATGCAATAGCCTCTAAAATTGAATCTTCAGTAAGAACTCCTAATCGGATTTTTGGATTTAATGTTTGGACTTCCTCAAGCATTTTCCAAACGAAACTAGAAATCAAAAACTGATTGTATTTCCAATTTTTTTCTAAAACAAAGCTTTCTATTAATTCAATTACGGGTTTTGTTGTTCCGTTTCCTTTGAGTTCAATATTGACAAAGCAGTTGCGGTTGACTAATTCTAAAACTTGTAACAATGTTGGAATCCCATATTTTTTCAATTCGGCACACGAAAGCTCGTTTACCATTCCTTTTACGTTGGTTGTTCTATCGATTGTTTCATCGTGAATGACCATAATTTTTCCATCGTTACTCAAATGCACATCCAATTCAATTCCGTCAACTCCCATTTCAATGGCTTTTTGGAAAGAAACCAAGGTGTTTTCAGGTTCATAACCAGCCGCTCCACGATGTCCAATTTTGAGTGTTTTGTTCATTTTTGAAAGGCGTTTTAACAACCATTTTATTTTTCTAATTCTAAAATCAAAACCGATTTTGGTGCTAAAACTAGATCGTTTGTAACATCTAATATTTGATCTGTCACACTATCTTTTCCTATTTTATAATCTTGAATATTTTCTTTGAAACGAATTAAATTGATTTTTTGAATTTCGCTATTGTCATTCAATAACACCATAATAGTTTCGTTTTCATCATATCTAAAATAGACATACACATTGTAATACGGAATATAATGTGTCATTTTTCCGGAATGAATAACCGATTTTTTCTTTCTCCATTGGAATAATTTAGCTGTAAAATTGAAATATTCATTTTGCAAAGGAGATCTTCCTTCCTTTGTAAAAGCATTCATTGAATCGGCTTCCCAACCTCCTGGGAAATCTTGACGAATGAAAGCGTCGCCTAAATTTTGATCACCTGCCATACCAATTTCGGAGCCATAATACAATTGTGGAATTCCACGAACTGTTGCCAACAAAGCCATTGCCATTTTATATTTTTGGATGTCGTTTGCATACACCTGATTTAATCGCTTGGAGTCGTGGTTTTCAGCAAAAATTAATAGATTTGAAACGGAAGGATATAAAAAGTCATTCGTGAAATTATCGTAGACTTTAATCATTCCTCTTCCCCAACTGTCATCATCTTCATTAAAAACAGTCAACAAAGCATCGGATAGGGCAAAATCCATCACGCTGGGTAAATTGGAATTAAATCCATTTATGTTTCCAATGACACTGTCTTTTTGCCAATAGGAAAGTTGGGCTTGGTTGAACATAGTTATTTCACCTACAATATTAAAATTTGGATATTCATCAAGAATAGATTGAGTCCATTTTGCCATAGCCTCAGGATCAGAATAATTATAAGTATCTACTCGCAAACCATCTAAATCGGCATATTCAATCCACCAAATAGCATTTTGAATTAAGTATTTTAAAGTAAGCGGATTGGTTAAATTCAAATCGGGCATCGACGGTACAAACCAACCATTAAGACAGGTTTCTCTATCAATTTTTGAAGCATTT
>CAMAWK010000129.1 GCA_945861915.1 Flavobacterium psychrophilum
CTGCAGGTGCTACTTATACAGGTGGTACAGGAAATACTATTGTAGTAGATTATACGAATGTAGCTGCATCAGTTGGTGCTACTGTACAAGTAACTTGTGCAGCATCAAACGGAACAGGTTCTAGTCTTCCTAAAGTACTAAATGTAAAACGAGTACTTTGTCCTGTTAGATTAGCAGATTCATCTGCTAGTGCATTCAGCGCAAAAGCATATCCTAACCCATCATCGTCTGAGTTCACTATCGAAACTTCTGCTAAAGGAGCAATGAGTGTGAAAGTATATGATATGCAAGGGCGTTTGGTTGAAAAAGCAAACACAAACAGAGTAGGTTCTAAATTAGCTGCTGGTACTTACAATGTAATTGTAAACCAGGGTGCTAACACGAAATCAGTTCGTGTGATTAAAAAATAATTTTCATAATAATTGTTTTTGATAAAAAGAGGCTGTCCGAAAGGGCAGCCTCTTTTGTTTTGAAATAACTAAAAGGCAAATTTCAATTGCACCACAACTGTCTTTTTTTGTTCAGTATTCAAATTGCTTAAAGAAATACCTAATAAACGAACCGAATCTTTTAACCGTTCTTGATACAATAATTCTTCCACCGCTTCGAGAATCATACCTTTATCTGAAATAAAATAAGACAACGTTTTGCTACGAGTTTGTTGAGAAAAATCGCTGTATTTTATTTTTAGGGTAATAGTTTTTCCTGCTAGTTGGTTTTTCTTAAGTCGCTTTTCTAATGAATTCGCAATATTAGCTAGTTGTTCCATCATAAATATTTCAGAAGAAAGATTGACATCAAAAGTGTGCTCGGCGGCAACAGATTTAGTTATTCGGTCTGATTTAACTTCACTGTTATGAATACCGCGAACCACATTATAATAGAAAATTCCTGATTTTCCAAAATGAGCTGACAAAAAATCTACTGATTTACTTTTCAATTCTAATCCTGTAAAAATGCCTAGTTGATACATTTTTTCAGTTGTTACTTTTCCTACTCCATAAAATTTACGAATGGGCAAAACGGACAAAAAATCAAGTACCTCATCTGGATTCACTGTTTTTTGACCATTGGGTTTATTGAAATCACTAGCAATTTTAGCAACAAATTTATTTATTGATATTCCTGCTGAAGCCGTCAAACCAAGTTCATTAAAAATTCTTAATCGAATTTCTTCTGCCAATAAAGTAGCGCTCGGATTCCCTTTCTTATTCGTTGTTACATCAAGATAAGCTTCATCGAGAGATAAGGGTTCAACCCAATCGGTGTACTCATAAAAAATTTTACGAATGGACTGTGAAATTTCTTTGTACCGCTCAAATCTTGGTTTCACAAAAATTAAATCGGGACAATTTTTTTTTGCCAAAACACCACTCATGGCACTTCGAACGCCAAATTTTCTTGCTTCATAACTTGCTGCCGCGACTACGCCTCGATTCTCTGCTCCACCCACAGCAATTGGTTTTCCTCGCAATACAGGATTATCCAGTTGCTCAACAGAGGCAAAAAAAGCATCCATATCGATGTGGATAATTTTTCTATGTGGATTTAATTCAGGCATAAAACAAATTTAAGTAAAAACTATTTCCGAATATCCCAATAGATTTTTTATACATTTGAAATACTAAAAATTGCAGACCAACTAAAGCTTTAATTAAACAAAAATGACAGAAATAGAAAGAAAATTTCTAACAACTTCGGATGAATTTAAATCTGTTTCTTTTAAACAAAATCGAATTGTTCAAGGCTACTTAAGCAGTGTTCCTGAAAGAACAGTACGAATTCGTATTAAAGACGAAAAGGGTTTCTTAACCATAAAAGGTGTCGCGAATGAATCGGGATTGTCTCGTTTTGAATGGGAAAAAGAAATTCCTATTCTAGATGCAGAAGAATTACTGAAAATTTGCGAAAAAGGGATAATTGATAAAACTCGATATGAAGTAAAAGTAGGAAATCATATTTTTGAAATAGATGTGTTTAATGGCGAAAATAAAGGATTAATTATTGCCGAAATTGAGCTTTCTGCAGAAGACGAAGTTTTTGAAAAACCAAATTGGCTGGGCAAAGAAGTAACAAATGACAGCCGATATTACAATTCCTATTTGAGTAAAAATCCTTTTATAAATTGGGATTAATTATTCTCCTGAACTTCTATTTTTACTAACATAACTCCAGTCGATTTGTTACTGGCTATTTCTTTAAAGGCACGTTTAGACAAATCAATATCTCTAGAACGCACAAAAGGACCTCTATCAATCACTTCAACAATTACAAATTTTCCGTTGACTTCGTTGGTTACTTTTACTTTAGTCCCAAAAGGTAATTTCTTGTGTGCAGCCGTGTATTTGTTGTTATCAAATCTTTTACCGCTGGCCGTTTTTCTACCATTAAACATATCAGCGTAATAAGAAGCGTGAGCCTCTTTTTTTAACAATTTATAGGTTACTTTTTCAACAAATAAAGAGTCGAATGCTTTTTCTGGAGGTGGAAAAAGTGTTTTACTTTTTTTTACAGTATCCTTGACTACAGCTGCTTTCTGCTTATCAGAAACTACCGTTTGGCTCATTACCAAACCAATTAGTAGCGTTGAAAGTAAAATGGTTATTGTTTTTTTCATGAATGATTTTTTAAAATCCATTTGTTAAAGACCAAGTCTCAGGATTTTTTTTAAAACCACAATTTCCATGGAATTCTACTCAAAATAAGCAGTAAACCTAAACCGTAAAATATAAAAAAGGTTTTGAATTTAGTTTCGCTAGTTGTTGCTTTTTTATGTTTTGCCCAGCCAATTGTAATTAACACAATTGCAATAATGTTAATTAATGGATGTTCTAATGAAGTTAATCTCAATTCCGGATTGCTCATTTGTCCAAATGATGCAAATCCATTTGGAGACACAAAATATAAAATCATTCCGACGGTTAATTGAATGTGAATTGCTATGAATCCAAAAAGAGCAATCTTTTTGTCTTTTGCCATAAATTCTTTTTTAGAAACCAACCCAATTATTGCATTAATAACCGCAATTGTTAAAAGTAAAAGTGCCAAATAAGCCCAGCCAGAATGAAATTTTTGAATGAAAGTATACATAGAATTATTTTTTGTTTCAACAAATATAATAAAAAAGGCATTCTTAGATTAAGAATGCCTTTTCAAATTGCTTATTTAGGTTTAATATAACCTTCAATCAACTTATTTATTTTTAAAAAAATGATCTAATAAAAATGAAGTAGAACTATCGTGATCGTTTACTTTTTTAGTATTTATTTCATCCAAGATAGAATTGGCAAGTTGTTTTCCTAACTCAACACCCCATTGATCATAACTAAAAATATTCCAGATAATTCCTTGTACAAAAATTTTGTGTTCATACAAAGCAATCAAAGAACCCAAAGTTTTTGGTGTTAATTTTTGAATCAAAATTGTATTGGTTGGTTTGTTTCCGCTGAACACTTTAAAAGGCAATAAAAATTGGGCTTTTTCTGGAGATAGTCCTTGCTTGTCAAATTCTGCCTGAACTTGCTTTGCTGTTTTTCCATTCATCAATGCTTCTGTCTGTGCAAAAAAGTTAGACATTAATTTATCGTGATGGTCTTCATTTCCATACAATGGTTTTACAAAGCCAATAAAATCAGCAGGAATTAATTTTGTCCCTTGGTGAATTAATTGAAAAAAAGCATGTTGCGAATTGGTTCCTGGTTCTCCCCAAATAATAGTTCCAGTTTGATAATCTACTTGATTCCCGTTTCGATCTACACTTTTACCATTACTTTCCATCGTGCCTTGTTGTAAGTAAGGTGCTAATTTTTGCAAATATTGGGTGTAAGGAATTAATGCTTCGCTTTCGGCTCCAAAGAAATTATTATACCAAATACTTAATAAGGCTAGTGTAACTGGAATATTTTTATCAAAATCGGCAGTTTCAAAATGAGCATCCATTTCATGAGCTCCAGTTAAAAGTGCATCATAATTATCAAATCCAACAGCTAAACTAATAGATAATCCAACTGCACTCCACAACGAAAATCTACCACCAACCCAATCCCACATAGGGAAAATGTTGTCAGGATTTATTCCAAACTCAGTTACTTTTTGAATATTGGTAGAAACTGCCACAAAATGTTTGGCTACATCCTCTTGATGTGCAGATTGAAGAAACCATTCTTTGATAGTCATCGAATTGGTCAAGGTTTCTTGTGTGGTAAAGGTTTTAGAAGCAATTACAAAAAGCGTTGTTTCTGGATTCAGTTTTTTAATGATTTCGTTTACATGGTCGCCATCCACATTCGAAACAAAATGAACATTCAAATGGTTTTTATAAAATTGCAATGCCTCAACAGCCATTGCAGGTCCTAAATCTGACCCTCCAATTCCTATATTTACAATGTCAGTAAACGGTTTTCCGGTATATCCTTTTCTATTTCTGTTAACTACTTCATTTGTAAAATCCTTGATTTTGTTTTTTACAGCGAAAACTTCAGGTATTACATTTACTGTATCAACTTCAATTTTTGATGAAGAGGAAGCGCGCAAAGCAGTATGCAAAACTGCTCTGTTTTCGGTTTGATTGATAGTATCTCCACCAAAATATTGAGTAATTGCTTCTTTCAAATGAGCAGAATTGGCTAAATCAACTAACAAATTCATTGTTTCTTGATTAATCCTATTCTTAGAATAATCAACCAGAAAATCATTCCATTGTAAATGAAATTGAGATGCTCTATTTGAGTTTTCGCTAAACAATGTTTTCATAGAAACATTTTTCATATCCTGAAAATGATTCTCTAATTTTTGCCAAGCCTGAGTTGTTGTAGGATTTATATTTTGTAATGCCATTTTTTTACTTTTTATGCTATTTTTATTGAGTCGCAAATTTAAACTTTTAGTTTGTATAAAAAAACAACACAATGTTATGGTTTGGACAAAATCAAAATCTTTGATTTTGAATTTCTTTTGGCTACGCTATCTAATTGCTCTTTTAAGGGTTTAATTTGATTTAAAAACCGAGGTAGATTTTCCTTATCCATAGGTTGCGAATTAGGAAGTTTTAATTTTAGAGCGTCTACTTGCACTCCGTTTTTCCAGAAACGATAACAAACATGAGGCCCCGTTGCTAGACCTGTACTGCCTACTTTTCCGATTATATTTCCTTGATTTACTCTTTGTCCTTTTCGAACTAAAATTTTGGACAGGTGTAAATATTGAGTAGAATAGACTCGATCATGTTTTACTTTTACAAAATTTCCATTTCCAGCTGTATAACCCGTTTGCTCAACTATTCCAGATGCTGTTGTCATAATGGGCGTTCCTGTTGGAGCAGCATAATCAGTTCCTTTGTGGGCTTTCCAAGTCAATTGCACAGGATGGAATCTGTTTTTGGAGAAACGAGAAGTAATATTGACAAACTTCAAAGGTGCTTTCAGAAAGAAATTTTTAAGTGCTTTTCCTTCTTCATCATAATAATCAAGTTTTCCTGAAGATTGATTTTGGGCAAATGGAAATGCATAAATCATTTTCCCTTTGTACTCAAAAAAAGCAGCTTTCAAACTGTCGACTCCATCGTAAATAGTATCGTCGATAAATCTTTCGGTAAAAGTAAGACCGAATTTATCTCCTTTTTTTAACTTAAAAAAGTCAATAGACCAGGCGTACACTTTGGTTAACTTATTTGCTAATCCCGAATCTACACCTTGTTTATTTAGTGTTTCGGATAGAGAACCGTTGAGTTCACCAGCAATAGTTCGTTGTTTAACCCGAATAGGTCTTGTTTTTTTATACGCCATTACCGAATCTCTGAAATCAATTACATAATAACTGGCTCGATCGGGCTGATAAACAAAAACCTCTAACTTTTTGTATCGGTCATTTGAACGTAACAAGGTAAAAGGTTTGCCTATTTTTATGGTTCTTACTTTGAAACTGTCTTTTACTTTTTCAATAATATCGTATACTTTTTTGCCTTCTAAATTTTGATTTTCTAAAAGACTTCCAAAAGTATCGCCTCTTTTAATTGTATCCTGCAAAACATTATAATCATTGAAATTAAAACCAAAATTGTTGGCAATTTTTGCCGTTTTAGGTTCTGGAATTATACTAATAGTTTCTGATTTTCTACAAGAAATCAATGAAAATAAAAAGAATATAAGTAACGTTACTTTTTTCAAAGAATGGGAATTTGCAATTATGTTAATTTTTTACTTTTCGTTTTACCGTAAAAGTATGTTTTAAACCTTTAAAAGAGTCTAAATCGGCTTTAATCGAACCCACAGCAAGACTCGCTTTGATTCGTAGAGGCAATTTGTTGTTGTCATCAGAAACCCAAACAGTCAAACTTTCTTCCTCTTTAAAAACACGTCCAGACTGAACTAATGGTCTAAAAATCATAGCTGGAACGACTCCGAATTTAGTAGTTATATCTTCACGTCCTAAAAATTTGAGTTTAAACTTGGTCGTTTCATCATCAAAAAACATATCAATAGCAACGGATTCTCCTGGAACTAGTTTATCTATTTTTGGGTAATTCCTTAAATAATAAAAGGTAGAAAGAATATCTTGAGCATTTTTGGCAATTTCAAGTGTTTTTTGGGTTTCATTTTTATAATCTTTTACAAATACTTTGTTTTCGGTTTGATTAAAAAATCCCTCTTGATTTTTTATATA
>CAMAWK010000130.1 GCA_945861915.1 Flavobacterium psychrophilum
AAAATTTTGTTGATTTTTATTAAATCACAAAATTCATATACAGCAATTAAAAGAAAAAGACCAAACAGAATAAAAAAACTCGCGAAATTATCTTTGGTAGAATATTGTATAAAAAAAACTAGTATAATAACATAAATTGCACCCGATACTGATCTCTTGAGTGTTTCATTCATCATTAATAATCTTCTAATAGCAATAAATAAAGATTTTTTGCTATACTACCGTAATTGGTAAAGTTCTCTTCAATTGCTTTTTCAAAATACCGCATGGTTGTGATATTCGTGGGATAATCTTTCAAGTATTTCTTTTTAATAACACTCAATCCATCACTTTTTGAATCTATAATTTGACTTATTGAAGCAATAATTATAATGTTTGTAGGCAATTCGTTAGGCTTGTTTTGCTTGATTTGATTAGAAGAAAACAAGATTGAACCCTCCTCTGCAATCAAATTTTCGCAACTTGCCAACAAAAAAACTGGGTTTTTAGGCTTATCGTAGTTTATTTTATTTTCGTCTAATAAATTGAAAAGTTTGCTTTCATAACAAATAGCTTCATTTTCAAACCAGTCATTTTCTTCTAAAATATTTTCGAAATGGTCTTTTATTTCAGCAGCGTTTTCGCAGTATAAAAATTTGCCCCCATTTTTCTTAAAATTAAAAATGAATTTTTCGTCTACCGGAGCATTTGAAGCTAGATTGTGTTGACCGTATTCATTTTCTTTTTCCTCATCTGAGGCTGGATTGCTAGTGCCAAAAATTTTTCTGAAAAGACTCATATTCTTTTTATTCTAATTTTATTTTTTGAAATCGTTCAAAGATAAAAAAATCTTAATTCAAAAGTAGTTTTTGAATTAAGATTTTATAAATATTCAGGGAGTTGCTATTGAATTACGATAACACTTTCTCTTCAGGATTAGTATCAAATGGTCGTTTACCAAAAATGGTTTCTAAATCATCTTTAAAAATGACTTCTTTTTCAATCAAAATATCCGCCAATTGGTTCAACTTATCTTTATTTTCCTCTAAAATCTGGATGGCTCTTTCATACTGACTTTCTATTAAAAGAGAAATCTCCTTATCGATTGTTTTAGCCGTCTCATCTGAATAAGGTTTAGAAAAACTATATTCACTTTGTCCAGTTGAATCGTAATAAGTTACGTTTCCAATTTTATCGTTTAAACCATAAATAGTAACCATAGCTCTGGCTTGTCTAGTTACTTTTTCTAAATCACTTAATGCACCTGTAGAAATTTTGTTAAACGTAACTTTTTCAGCGGCTCTTCCACCCATAGTAGCACACATTTCGTCCAACATTTGGTCTGTACGCACAATTTGTCTTTCTTCGGGAAGATACCAAGCGGCTCCTAAACTTTGTCCACGTGGCACAATCGTTACTTTTATTAGTGGAGCTGCATGTTCAAGCATCCAACTTACGGTAGCGTGTCCTGCTTCGTGAATAGCTATTGCTTTTTTCTCATCAGGAGTGATAATTTTGTTTTTCTTTTCTAAACCGCCGATGATTCTGTCCACCGCATCAAGAAAATCTTGTTTATCCACAGCTGTTTTGTTATTTCTAGCAGCAATCAGGGCAGCTTCATTACACACATTGGCAATATCCGCTCCTGAAAATCCAGGTGTTTGTTTCGCTAAAAAATCAGTATCTAAATCTTCCACCTTTTTTAAAGGTTCCAAATGCACTTTAAAAATTCCTTCTCTCTCGCGAATGTCTGGTAAATCAACGAAAATTTGTCTGTCAAAACGACCGGCACGCATCAATGCTTTGTCTAAAACATCGGCTCGGTTGGTCGCTGCTAAAACAATTACATTAGAATTAGTTCCAAAACCATCCATTTCGGTAAGTAATTGATTTAGTGTATTTTCACGCTCATCATTTCCACCTGACATGTTGCTTTTTCCTCTGGCACGACCCACAGCATCAATTTCATCAATAAAAATAATAGCGGGCGATTTTTCTTTGGCTTGTTTAAATAAATCACGAACTCTCGAAGCTCCAACACCCACAAACATTTCAACAAAATCAGAACCTGAAAGTGAAAAGAAAGGAACTTGAGCCTCCCCTGCCACCGCTTTTGCCAACAAGGTTTTTCCCGTTCCTGGAGGCCCAACTAACAAAGCGCCTTTTGGAATTTTTCCACCAAGATTGGTGTATTTTTCTGGGTTTTTTAGGAACTCAACTATTTCCTGAATTTCTTCTTTGGCACCTTCTAAACCAGCTACATCCTTGAAAGTGATTTTAATATCATTTTTTTCGTCAAATAATTTGGCTTTCGATTTTCCGATATTGAAAATTTGTCCACCTCCGCCTCCGCCTGACATTCTTCGCATGATGAACAACCAAACCCCAATCACAATGATTATGGGTAATAAGCTTATTAAAATTTCTGTCCAATCACTACTTTCATCAAAATTATAGTCTTTTAACTTTCCTTCGGCAACTGCTTTTTCTAATTTTCTTTCAAAAATCTGAACATCACCTAGATTAAGAATATAATGCGGCCCTTTATTGGTTTGTTCCAATACATTTTTAGACACTTTTTTATTGGCAGGATCTTTTAAAGCAGCTGAAGTCAAAAATATTTCGGCATCTTTTTTATTAAAAATCACTACTTTTTCAATTTGCCCTTTTTCTAAAAGCGTATTGAATTGCGGCTGTTGTAATTTAATTGGATCTGCGGGGATCGTAGAACCGTTGGTTATGAAATTGATGAATAAAAAAATCAAAGCCAATGCCGCATAAATTAACCAAGGACTTATTTTGAAGTTATTTGAATTTGGAGTACTATTTTTAGCCATTATAGGTAAATTTCTTTAGTATTTATTTTCGATTGTTGTTATTTTAGCATCGCCCCAAAGGCTTTCAATATTGTAATATTCCCTGATTTGTTTCTGAAAAACATGCACCACAATATGTACATAGTCCATCAAAACCCATTCGGCATTGTCGGTTCCTTCCACATGCCAAGGTTTGTCTTTTAATTCTTTGGATACTGTTTTTTGGACAGAGCTAACGATAGCGTTCACTTGCGTATTTGAATTTCCGTTGCAGATGATAAAATAGTCACAAACGGCGGTGTCTATTTCTCTTAAATCTAGAATATCAATGTCATTTCCTTTTACTTCTTCTATTCCTTTTATGATGTTTGCAAGGAGGACATCATTGTTTACGGTCTTTTTAGTCATGAATTATTTTTAATATAAGGTGGTAAAGTTACCAATTTTTGTGATTATTTTTGAACCTTAACACAATATTAAATTCTGTTTTTACAAAATATCCTTCATGCGAATAATCAAACTCGATGCCATAGATTCTACCAATGATTTCCTCAAAGAATTAGTAAACCATCAAACCGTAGAAAATTTCACTGTTGTTACCGCCGAAAGTCAAACCAAAGGCAAAGGGCAAATGGGCGCAACTTGGACATCTGAACCGTCTAAAAACCTATTAATGAGTGTTTTGATTAAAAATTTCTTACCCGATATTCAAAGCGTTTTTAATATAAATAGTATCTTTTCGGTTTCTGTAATTCAGGTTTTAAAAACGCTAAATATTCCAGAATTAAGCATCAAATGGCCTAACGACATTCTGTCATACAACAAAAAAATTGGGGGCGTTTTAATAGAAAATATTCTAAAAAGCGAGGGCGAAATTATTTCTATTATAGGATTTGGTTTGAATGTGAACCAAACTGATTTTAGTCTTTTGCCTCAAGCCTCCTCTTTGTCAGCAATTTCTAAAACTACTTTTGACAAAGAAGCTATTTTACAACAACTTATAAATAGACTGGAATCAAACTGTGAAATTTGGAATCAAAACAACGATTTTTTCTTGGATGAATATAGCAATTTACTGTTTAAAAAAGGAGTTCCAATGCCTTTTTGTAATCAAAACAAAGAAAAATTTATGGGAATTATTCAAGGGGTTTCAACCATTGGCAAACTTCAAATTCTGCTAGAAGACGATAGCATTGCATCATTTGACACAAAAGAAATTCAAATTTTGTATTGAAAAAATTATTGGAAGTAAACTCAAAAAAATTTAAACCATTAAGGTAGTAAGAAAATTAAGATTAGGTAGACTTAATGAAACTAAATACCTTAATGGTTTAAAATATAATTTTCAATTGAAAATCAATCCAAAATCTTTTTAGCAAAAAACAGCTTCTACAATTTTGGCATATTCATAGCCAGTGTTTCGATAAATTTTCCGATTGGGCCTTTTATCATCATAGCCATCATAGCGTTGAATTCGCCCTCAAAAAGCAGTTGCACATTCGACGAATTCTCTGAAAGGGAAATAATATCGGCAGTTAATGTAAAAGGAAGTTTGTCACTCGCTGCTCCTAAAATTATTTTGTTGGGTGCTATTTTCTCTTTCATTTTCAATTTTATCTCGGGCATACCGCTTAATCCAAAAATAAAAGAATCCTCACCCACCACTTCAAATTTAGCCGTGTTTTCGGGCATTAATTTTTCGAAGTTTTTCACATCACACAATAAATCAAATAGTTCTTGTGCCGATTTATCAACAGCTATTCTAGGACTTTCTAAATTCATAATCTATTATTTGTACCCCAATCAGGTAATTATTTAAACGGCGACTCCCCAAGTCGATGGACTCGAATTCCATTCTCTAAGGGTTTGCTCTTCGGTTTCGGTAATGTATCTTTTGGCTACAGCCAAATTCAATAAATGGGTATAATTACTCAAAGTATATAAATCGACATTGGCATTTTTGAAGTTTTCTTGTGCAATATCAAAACCGTAGGTAAATATTGCTGCCATTCCTTTCACGTTGGCACCCGCAGCTCTCAAAGCTTCCAAAGCCAATAAACTACTGTTTCCTGTGCTGATTAAATCTTCAACAATTACTACGTTTTGTCCCTTTTGCAAAAAACCTTCTACTTGATTTTGTCTTCCGTGTTTTTTGGGTTCTGGCCGCACATACACAAACGGCAAACCTAGACTCTCGGCAACCAAAATTCCGATACCAATTGCTCCTGTCGCTACACCAGCAATCACATCCGGTTTGCCAAATTGTTTTTCTATATTTTTAGCAAATTCATCGCGAATATGATTTCGTATTTGTGGAAACGAAAGAATTAATCGATTATCACAATAAATTGGGGATTGCCAACCCGAAGCCCATGTAAAAGGATTTTTTGGATTCAATTTAATTGCATTTATTTGCAAAAGCAATTCGGCAATTTTTTCGGCTGTATCTTTATTAAATATCATAGTACAAATGTATAAAGTTTTTGTAAACGATAAACCACTTTTTTTGACAAATGAAATCTCTAAAGAGACCAATTTTCAGCTATTTCTATTAGAAAGTGTTGATATAGAACAGCTTATTATCAAAATATTCCAGAACAAAGTACAAAAGGCCTATCTCTATCATCCTGACGAGAAAGAGATTATGAAAACCCTGAAATCTAAAATTCCGGTTCAAAAAGCAGGTGGCGGATTGGTTTACAACAAAAAAGGGCAAGTTTTATTCATTTTTAGAGGCGGCAAATGGGATTTACCCAAAGGCGGCATCGAAAAAGGCGAAGCCATCGAAGCCACTGCTATGCGAGAAGTGGAAGAAGAAACGGGTGTAAACAAGCTACGAATCACCAAAAAACTCCAAAAAACCTACCATGTTTTCAAACGAAATGGCGTGTACAAACTCAAAATAACACACTGGTTTGAAATGCGTTCCGATTTTATAGGAACACCCGTAGGACAACTCGAAGAAGGAATCGAAAAAGTACTTTGGGTCTCGCCCAATGAAATCCCCGAAATTCTAAAAAACTCCTACGAAAACATCAAATTATTGTTTGAAGAAGAAACGGTGGGGTTGTAGGTGGCAGATTTCTGATTTTTTCTAACTTTCTACTGCTTAATTTTCCCTTACCTTTGCAAAATGAATTCAAATCACCATTCCAATAATATTCTACTCAATTTAGGTATAGACAACCTAAATGAAATGCAGGTCGCTGCCCAAGAAACCATTTTGAGTGAGAACAATGTATTATTGCTTTCGCCCACAGGTTCTGGGAAAACACTCGCTTTTTTGTTGCCTATTTTCGAAATGTTGAAACCCGAAATACTGTCCGTTCAATGTTTAGTTTTAGTCCCATCGCGTGAATTGGGATTGCAGATTGAGCAAGTTTGGAAAAAAATGGGCACCGATTATAAAGTAAATGTTTGTTATGGTGGACATTCTATCGAAACAGAAATTAAAAATTTGAGCAATCCACCAGCAGTTTTAATTGGAACTCCAGGACGAATTGCCGATCATTTTGACCGTGGTACTTTTCGATTAGACAAAATAGAAACATTAATTTTAGACGAGTTTGATAAATCGCTGCAGTTAGGTTTTCACGAGCAAATGTCGTTTATCATTGGGAAATTATCCAAACTGAACAAACGTGTTTTGGTTTCTGCCACTTCGGATATTGAGATTCCAAAATACACCCGAGTCGTCAATCCGACGATTTTAGATTTTATTCCAAATCAAGAAGAAGAAACCAATTTGGGTTTGAAAATGATTGTTTCGTCGGCAAAAGACAAAATGGGTAGTTTATTCAATCTGATATGTTCCTTAAAATCGCAATCGGCGATTGTTTTTTGTAATCATCGGGACGCCGC
>CAMAWK010000131.1 GCA_945861915.1 Flavobacterium psychrophilum
CTATCGGTTGGATAAATAACCTCTATTGGAGCTGTCATTACTTCTTTTACCAAAGTAAATTTTACTCGATATTGATTGAAAATAATTTCTCTGATGGTATTAAAATGCACAATTCCCAGTAACTCTTTTTCTTTATTCACCACCGCAAAAATCACTTGATTGGAATGTGAAATAAGATCTACTAATTTTTCTAAATTTTCATCGGGAGTAACTGTTAGATAATCAGTTTGAATAATAGAATTGGTGTCTAAAGAAGACAAGATGTTTTTGTCTTTATTACTCGTGAATGCCAATCCTTTTTTGGCTAAACTTTTCACATCGAGTGAATGTTTTTCTAATTGTTTTGAAATGGCAAAACTAATAGAAGCCACTATCATTAAAGGAATCATTAAATCATAACCGCCTGTAATTTCGGCAATTAAAAAGATAGCCGTTAGCGGTGCATGAAACAGACCGCTAAGAATTCCTGCCATGCCGACCATTGTAAAATTGCTGATGGGTAATTTTGCCAATCCTATAAGTCCTACTAATTTTGAAAAGAAAAATCCAACATAGGAACCTAAAAATAGGGAAGGAGCAAAGTTGCCTCCATTTCCGCCACTACCTACGGTGATTCCGGTTGCAAACACTTTGAGCATCATGGTGGAACCTACAAAAAGCAAAAGTACCCAGTTGTTATTTCTAAAACTTTTAAACAAAGTGTTTTCTAACAATTGTCCTGGGTCATTTTCCGAAAGTGTTTTGATGCTTTCGTATCCTTCGCCAAAAAGGGTTGGAAAAATAAAAATTAAAACCGCCAAAATCGAGGAACCAACCAATGCTTTTTTGTAGGCTGAGAATTTAAGTCGAGCAAAAATATATTCTACTCTTTGAAAATTTCGTGAGTAATAAACCGAAATTAAACCTGTAAATAATCCGAGTAAAACATAGTATGGAATATTATGATAATCAAAACTTTGGGTTTGTTTAAACGATAATAAAATGGTTTCTTCTAAGGCGATTTTTGATACTAAAGCACCTGTTGCGGCGGCAATCATAATGGGTGTAAATGCTGAAATGCTTACATCTACCAATAAAACTTCAATGGCAAATAAAACTCCCGCAATTGGTGCGTTGAATGCTGCTCCAATTCCAGCCGCAACTCCACAACCAATGAGCAATGTTCTGTCTTTGTAAGGCAGTTTATATTTTTGAGCGTAATTGGAACCAAAGGCTGCTCCTGTAATTACAATGGGACTTTCTAAACCTGCAGAACCTCCAAAACCGATAGTGAGTGAGCTGGTGACAATTTGAGCATACATTTGTTTTACAGGAATAATACTTGCTTTTTGGGCTACTGCATGCAAAATTTGAGAAGTACCTTTCTCGATAACGCCTCCCAAAAATTTCTTGACTACAAAAACAGTAAGTAAAATTCCAAAAACGGGTAAAATACTATTAATGAAACTCAGCTCTAAAACTTTATTTACCGAAGTCGCTAAACGAAAAACCCAATGGGCAAAAGTTTTTAAAACAATCACTGCAAAAGCAGCCGAGATTCCTACTAAAACGCTAGATAAAAATATAAACTGCTTGTTGGAAAGTTTGCTTTGTGACCAAACAATTATATTTTCTAATTTGTTGACTAATTTTCTAAGCATTTAATTTTCTAATAGGTTACAAAAATACTCTATTTGAAAATTACAAAATATGCTTTTTCGCTTCTTTTTGACTTAATTTTTTCAAATCGGTTTGGGTTAGATAATTGATGACTAATTCAGGATTGGTTTTTGCATATTCTCGCAACGCCCATCCAATGGCTTTTTGGATAAAAAACTCATTTGAATTTTTGTGTTTTTCGCATTCGGATTTTAGTAAATCAAAATTAGTTTTTTGTTTGTAGCCCAATTGAAAAAGTAGGGCACTTCTATTGAGCCATATATTTTCCGAATTAGAAAAACGCTCGATAGATTTATTTGTTTCTGACGGTTGTTCTAACAAATAGTCACCCAAAATATATTTAGAAATAGTATCCACGCTGTCCCACCAAGAGTGAGTTGTTATTAAAAACTCAATTAGTTGAATATCTTCTTTTTGATACTTATTCTTAAGTAGTTTTACAAGGATTTCGATGGAACAATAATGAAATTCTCGTTCGGGAAGTTTAAAAAGGGCTAAAGCAATTTCTCTTGGATTATTTGCAACTTCAATATGATTTTCTTTCCAAATTCTTTTTAAAATTTCTCTTCTATCCTTTGTTTTAATTCCAAAAAAAAGAAAATGATTCCGCATATATTTTGCCATTGCTAAAGCATTTTCAGGATTGCGATTTTCAATAAAAGCAATATTTAAAGATTTTATAAAAGCCATAATTATAAAGTGTTATTTTTAAAAAGCCTCTAATTTTTGACTAGAATGGATTCTTAATTCTTCAAAAAAAGTAGTGAATTCAGATTCAAATTCAGAATAATACATTCTTAATTCCGCCACTGAGAATCGCATTGTTGAATTTCGTTTCATTCGGTTATCCATTTTTTCTAAAATCACTTCAATTCCATCTATCGTTTGGTAGCTTGATAACCAATTTTGCTTTATTAAATAAGGCATCATTTGTTGTGTCTTTTCAGTAAGAAAATCATAATTCGTTTCTAAAGATTGATAAAATCGTTCTATAAAAATTTCTAATTCTTCATCGGAATATATTTTCCAATTTTTAGCTAAAAAATGATCGTAAAAAATATCTACAATTATTCCTGAATAATGATGGTAATTGACATGAAGTCTTTTGGTACTTTGTCTAAATATGAGATGATTGTCTGTAAAACTGTCAATTGATCGGTGCAAAATGATTCCTTTTTGAATGTCCAAAGGAAAATTATCAAAGTTTTTTCCGTGAATTCCATCCGCCATAAAATTGCCGATTTTTATCAAATCATTGTCACCAGAAAGATATATGTGTGCTAGAAAATTCATTTCAGAGTTTAGATTTAAGATTTAATTTGACAGAATAATAAAGTCTAAAATTTTTCATTTGATAAAGATATTAAAAAGCACGAATTCAAAATTTTTTAAAAGAATTAGTAACTTACAATTAACGCTCAATTAAACATATAACTTTTTATATTTGTAATCTAAAATCTTAAATCTAAACTCTAAAATTTATTATGACATTAATAAAATCAATCTCAGGAATTCGTGGTACCATAGGCGGAAAAGTGGGAGATAATTTAACACCCGTTGATGCTGTAAAATTTGCTTCGGCTTATGGAACTTTTTTAAAAGCAGGAAGTGGGAAGTTGGAAGATGGAAGGAAGCTTAAAGTAGTAGTAGGTCGTGATGCCAGAATTTCAGGACCAATGATTCATAATTTGGTGGTTAACACGTTAGTAGGTTTAGGAATTGATGTAATTGATTTAGGGCTTTCCACAACGCCTACTGTGGAGATTGCTGTGCCATTAGAAAATGCTGATGGTGGAATTATACTTACTGCCTCTCATAATCCAAAACAATGGAACGCTTTGAAGTTATTAAACGAAAAAGGAGAGTTCTTGAACGGTGCCAATGGAGAGAAAATTCTTGAAATTGCTGAAGCGGAAGCTTTTGACTTTTCGGATGTAGATTCATTGGGAGAAATCACTGTAAATGATGCTTATATGGATATTCATATCGATGAAGTATTGAACTTAAATTTAGTAGATATTGAAGCGGTTAAAGCAGCCAAATTCAAAGTAGTTGTCGATGGCGTAAATTCGTCAGGAGGAATTATTATTCCTAAATTATTAGAATTAATGGGCGTCGAAGTCATAAAATTATATTGTGAACCTAATGGACAATTTCCTCATAATCCAGAACCTTTAAAAGAACATTTAACAGTTATTTCTGAATTGGTGGTTAAGGAAAAAGCACATTTAGGAATTGTAGTAGATCCAGATGTAGACCGATTGGCTTTTATTTCTGAAGACGGAGAAATGTTTGGTGAAGAATATACTTTGGTTGCTTGTGCCGATTATGTTTTAAGTATAACGCCAGGAAACACGGTTTCAAATATGTCTTCTTCGAGAGCTTTGCGTGATGTTACAAATAAACACAACGGAAATTATGAGGCTAGTGCAGTAGGAGAGGTGAACGTGGTTGAATTAATGAAAAAAAATAATGCGATTATTGGTGGTGAAGGAAACGGAGGAATAATTTATCCAGAATCTCATTATGGTCGTGATAGCTTGGTGGGAGTTGCTTTATTTTTAACTCATTTAGCCAACAAGAAAATGACTGTTTCTGCTTTGCGGGCTTCGTATCCAGAATATTATATGAGTAAAAACAAGATTGAATTAACACCACAAATTGATGTAGATGCGATTCTTATCGCAATGACCGAAAAATACAAGAATGAAGAAATTACAACTATTGATGGAGTAAAAATTGATTTTTCGGATGAATGGGTTCACCTTAGAAAATCAAATACCGAACCTATAATTCGTATTTATACTGAAGCTGCTTCACAAAATAAAGCGGATTTATTAGCTTTGAGAGTTATTGATGAAATTAAGACGATTGCAGGGATATAAATTGATTCACTATTTAAAGTAAATTTTAGTTTCTAAGTTGTAGTTTTGTTTCAAATTAATCGAATAGATTTTCTAAGAATTTAATTAAATTATTAAAAAAAATAAACATGAAATTTTTTATTGACACAGCCAATTTGGCACAAATCAAAGAAGCTCAAGCGCTAGGTGTTTTAGATGGAGTAACTACTAATCCAACTTTGATGGCGAAAGAAGGTATTACAGGTAAAAATAATATCCTAAAACATTATGTTGACATTTGCAACCTTGTTGATGGTGATGTAAGTGCCGAAGTAAATGCGTTAGATTATGATGGAATGATTAAAGAAGGTGAAGAACTAGCCGATTTACATCAACAAATTGTGGTAAAATTACCAATGACCAAAGAAGGTGTTATGGCAGCAAAATACTTTTCGGACAGAGGAATAAAAACCAATGTTACTTTAGTTTTTTCTGCTGGTCAAGCTATTTTAGCAGCTAAAGCCGGAGCTACTTATGTTTCTCCGTTTATTGGTCGTTTGGATGATGTTTCGACCGATGGTTTAGCTCTTATTGAAGAAATCAGATTGATTTATGATAATTATGGATATGAAACTCAGATTTTAGCAGCCTCAGTTCGTCACACTATGCACATTGTAAACTGTGCTAAAATTGGTGCCGATGTAATGACAGGACCGCTATCAGCAATATACGGTTTGTTGAAACACCCATTAACAGATATTGGATTAGCTCAGTTTATTGCCGATTTTGAAAAAGGGAATAAGTAATTCTTAGGTAATTTTAAAAATATAAAAACGTTTCAAATTAGGTTTTGAAACGTTTTTTTATTTCACTATTTCTACAAATGAACAGGTTCTTCAGCTGTAAAAATATAATAGAATCCAACAAGAATAAACGGAATACTAAGCCATTGTCCCGTTGAAAACAATCCCAAAGCATTTTCAAAACCACCTTGACTTTCTTTTACATATTCTACCACAAAGCGAACAGACCAAAGCAAAACTAGGAAAAGACCAAATAAGAATCCTGCTTTTTCTTTTGTTTTTGTTTTCCAATACAAGAAAAATAATATCGCAAAAACGAAAATATAGCCAAAGGCTTCATACAATTGTGCAGGATGTTTGCTAGGTACTTGCTGCAATAATTCAGCATATTTAGGGTCAGTTGCAATAGCTTGAAATGCCTCTTTAGGATTTGTAATTTGTGTTGCATTGACAACATCACTAGAGCTAAAATGATCTTTTATAAATTGTATCCCGAATTTTGATTCGGTTTCTTTACCAACAATTTCAGAGTTGAAAAAATTCCCAAATCGAACAAAAATAGCTCCACTAGCAACTGCAATAACAATTCTGTCTAAAATCCATAACAGAGGTCTTTTTAGAATGTTCGCGCTAAAATAATACATCGAAATTATAATTGAAATAGCTGCGCCATGACTTGCTAATCCTTGATAACCAGTAAATTCAAATTCAGGAGTAAAACGAAAAGGTAAAATTATTTCTAATAAATGATTGCGATAATATTCCCAATCATAGAAAAAAACATGTCCCAATCTTGCGCCAATTAAGGTGGCTAAAACTGTCCAAATAAAAAGAGAATCTAACTTTTCAATTGATTCATTTTCATTTTCGAATATCTTTTTCATTATCACCCAACCTAGCCCAAAAGCAATTACAAACATAAGGCTGTAAAATCGAATAGTAAAAAAACCTATATCAATTCCTGCTGGTGGATTCCATACAATGTTTAAAGCATTTGTCATAATCTCTTATTTTTTTAAGTTGTAAAAATACATTTTTTTGATTTGAAAGTCAATAGAATCGGAAAGCTTGTGTTAGTTGTTTGTTAACTTCTATGTTGTTTCAATAGCTTTTAATTCTTCACGGAACTGGATCATAGCCCTTTTTGCCCCAAGGATGGCAGCTAATTATTCTTTTTAATCCAAGATAACCTCCATAAAAAAGACCGTGTTTTTGTAAAGCTTCGATAGTATAACTCGAACAAGTAGGTTCAAATCTACAAGCCGAAGGGGTAAACGGAGAAATCGCTGTTTGATACAACCGAATCAATAAAATAAAAGGAAATAGGAGTATTTTCTTTAACATGACTTT
>CAMAWK010000132.1 GCA_945861915.1 Flavobacterium psychrophilum
TCTTTAATTCCAGAAATCAAATAGCCCACATCGCCAGCCGAAATCACATTTTTTGGTACTTGATTTAATTTCAAAGTCCCAATTTCGTCAGCAAAATATTCGTTGCCCGTTGCCATGAATTTAATCTTCTGTCCTTTTTTGATTTCACCATTCTTAACTCGAAAAATAACTTCAATCCCTCGAAACGGATTGTAATGAGAATCAAAAATCAAGGCTTGTAAAGGTTCGTCCACATTGCCTTTTGGAGGGGGAATTCTCTCGATAATGGCAGCCAAAATGTTTTCGACACCCAAACCCGTTTTACCTGAAGCATGAATAATTTCATCTATTTTGCAACCCAATAAATCGACAATATCGTCACTTACTTCTTCTGGATTTGCAGAAGGTAAATCAACTTTATTTAAAACAGGAATAATCTCTAAGTCGTTTTCAAGAGCTAAATATAAATTCGAAATCGTTTGTGCTTGAATACTTTGAGCAGCATCAACAATTAAAAGGGCACCTTCGCAAGCGGCAATCGATCGCGAAACTTCATACGAAAAATCAACATGACCTGGAGTGTCAATCAAATTCAGGATATAATCCTCGCCTTTATATTTGTATTCCATCTGAATGGCGTGGCTTTTTATGGTAATACCCCGTTCGCGTTCCAAGTCCATATTGTCCAGCAATTGGGCCTTTTCTTCACGTGCAGTAACGGTTTGTGTTGCACCCAAAAGTCTGTCCGCCAAAGTACTTTTTCCGTGATCAATGTGTGCAATAATGCAAAAATTCCGTATATTTTTCATTCGGTTTTCTATCTTTTTATTGAAAATGCTTTCGCATTTAGAACGCAAATATAGTTTAAATTCAGCAGTATCAAAGAGCTGAAACTGGTCTTTATTCTTTTATCTTTTTTCTATTATCCCAAAAAATCTATCTTTGCCAAAAAAATTCTCTTTGATAAAAATTGGCAACATAAAACTACCTGATTTTCCTTTGCTTTTGGCGCCTATGGAAGACGTGAGTGATCCGCCTTTTCGTAGATTATGCAAAATGCATGGAGCCGATATTATGTATTCTGAATTTATTTCCTCAGAAGGGTTGATTCGCGATGCCATTAAAAGTCGAATGAAATTGGATATTTTCGATTATGAAAGACCAGTTGGAATCCAAATTTTTGGAGGAGACGAAGAGGCAATGGCATTGTCATCGAAAATTGTCTCCACTGTAAATCCGGATTTAATTGACATCAATTTTGGTTGTCCTGTAAAAAAAGTAGTTTGCAAAGGCGCTGGTGCTGGTGTTCTGAAAGATGTCGATTTAATGATTCGATTGACGCAAGCTGTTATTGATAGTACACATTTGCCTGTAACGGTAAAAACCCGATTGGGTTGGGATGATAATTCAATTAATATTGATGAAGTTGCCGAAAGGTTACAGGATATTGGCGTTGCGGCTTTGACAATTCATGCCAGAACGCGTGCGCAAATGTATAAAGGTCAGGCTGATTGGACGCACATTGCCCGCGTAAAAAACAATCCTAGAATTACGATGCCGATTTTTGGGAATGGCGATGTTGATTCGCCCGAAAAAGCATTAGAATATAAAAATAAATATGGAATCGATGGTATTATGATAGGTCGAGCGGCCATTGGTTATCCTTGGATTTTTGATGAAATAAAACACTATTTCGAAACTGGAGAACATTTAGCAAAACCAACAGTTGCTGATAGGGTAGAAGCGGTTCGAAATCACCTAACTTGGGCAATGGATTGGAAAGGCGAACGACTCGGAATTGTAGAGACTCGACCCCATTATACTAATTATTTCAAAGGAATTCATTCATTTAAAACTTTCAAACAACAATTGGTAACCTTAGACCGTCCTGAAGAATTATTTGCCGTTTTAAATGAAATTGAAGATGCGTATTCAGGGTATGAAGTGGTGTAAATAATGATGTTTTACACAAATTTAATCTTCGACTCTTAACATAAAAAACTACTTTCGTATAAAATTGAAAAATGAAAAAAACAGTTACAATAGGTTTAGTTTTAGTTAGCTTTTTTATAAAAGCGCAAGATGTTTCTGTAGAGAAGAAATTATTTGGAGTACAATTTGGTTTGCTCAGTTCAGGTTTTCAATATGAAACTAAATTGCAAAGAAAAATGACTCTAATGACCGAATTAGGTTTAACTCTTGTTATGTCGACAAAAGAATTTAACAATCCTAATATTAAAGACAAAACTACTACAATATTTGCTCCTTATTTAAGTCTAGAGCCAAGGTGGTATTATGGTTTGGATAGAAGAAATAAATTAGGTAGAAATATTAAGAATAACAGCTCGAATTTTATTTCTTTAAAAAGTTCATTTATTTCATCTAAAACACCAGTTATTAAAAACGGTAGTTTTGATATTACTCCTGCAATTTTTCTAGCTCCTATGTATGGAATTCGAAGATCATTTGCAAAGAATTTCAATTATCAATTTTCTGGGGGTTATGGCTATCAATACAATTTCTTTAGTAAATCTGAAGGTTGCAATTGCAAACATTTTACAACCGATATTGACCTCCAAGCTAGTATTGGTTATAATTTTTAATTCAACAATTTTTCATTCTTTCATAATTAATCATTTTTGATATCAAACTATAATTTAGTATTTGAATAAGTTCTGTCAATTTAAAAATAGTTAAATGCAATATAAATTTGATTTGATTGAACAACTATTTTTTACCTTTGTTTTCCAGTTTGATAGTACTTATTTTCAGACTTTAAACTTTAAAATTAAATAATATGGCATTAGCAATTACAGATGCTACTTTTGAAGAAGTAGTATTAAAATCAGACAAACCGGTAATGGTGGATTTTTGGGCAGCATGGTGTGGACCTTGTAGAATGGTTGGACCAATCATTGACCAAATTAGCGAAGAATATGAAGGCAAAGTAGTCGTAGGTAAAGTAGACGTTGATGCTAACCAAGAGTTTGCCGCAAAATATGGCGTAAGAAATATTCCAACGGTATTGGTTTTTCACAACGGAGAAGTGGTAGGTAAGCAAGTAGGAGTAGCTCCAAAACAAACCTATGCAGACAGTTTAGACGCTTTGTTGTAAAAAGTAGACACTCATTAAATTCAATTAAGGTTTGACGAAAGTCAAGCCTTTTTTTGTAGAAAGGTTCCCAAAATCCGATCGGTTTTAAGGAATCTTTTTAGTACTTTTGATTTATGAATATCGAATCGCAACAAGAAAAAATCGCCAGTTTTCAACACCTTGAATTGTTAGCCAATCAAGTGGTAGAAGGTTTTATTTCTGGCATGCACAAATCTCCATTTCATGGATTCTCAGCTGAGTTTGCCGAGCATAAAGTTTATAATATTGGCGAAAGCACCAAGCATATCGACTGGAAATTGTTTGCTAAAACCGATCGTTTGTACACCAAACGTTTCGAGGAAGAAACCAATATGCGATGCCATGTTATCATTGATAATTCCTCGTCGATGCATTACCCAAAACTGAAAGAAAATCAGCCTTTTTATGAAAGTAAAATAGGTTTTTCGGTGTTGGCTTCAGCGGTTTTGATGAATCTATTAAAAAAACAACGAGATGCAATCGGATTGAGTGTTTTCTCTGATTCGTACGAATATTATGCGCCCGAAAAAGGAAGTGATCGTCATCACAGAATGATTTTGAATGCACTTGAAAATCTTTTGGAAAAACCCACCACTCAAAAACAAACGGAAACCATTACATTTTTGCATCAAATTGCAGAAAAAATGCATCGCCGTTCGATGATTATTCTTTTTACAGATATGTTTCATCCCAATTCGGCAGAAGGGGATGAGGACGCGTTGTTTAATGCTTTGCAGCATTTAAAACACAATAAGCACAAAGTAATTTTGTTTCACGTAATTGACAATAAAACCGAATTAAGTTTAAACTATGATTCGACCCCCAGAAAGTTCATTGACTTAGAAACAGGTGAAGAAGTCACTCTTTTTGCGGATAATGTGAAGCAAGAATATGAAAAAGGAGTAAATAATTACTTTAAAAAACTAGCCTTGACTTGTTCACAAAACAAAATAAAGTATATTCCTGTTAGTGTTTCTGATGGTTTTGAAAAGATTTTGACCGCCTATTTAGTTGAAAAACAAAAGTTTGGTTAGAATGTATAAAAATTAATTCACTATTTTTTTACTAAAGCATTGCAACAACAAAATTATATAGTATATTTGCAACCGCATTTAGCGAAGGTTTGGTAGTTCAGTTGGTTAGAATACATGCCTGTCACGCATGGGGTCGCGGGTTCGAGTCCCGTCCAGACCGCTAAAAGAATTTAAAGGTTTTCAGAAATGAAAGCCTTTTTTTCTGAAAGAATCAAAGATTGTTGTGTTGTTTTCGTTACGAATTTGTAACTCGTAACAAGGTCTGTAGTTAGACCAATGGAAAGCTTTTCGCCTCGGCGAATGGCTTTTTTGATTTTTGGTTGAGTTTAGTTTTTTAAAAATCACCAAAAATAAGTGTTTGTGATATCTGCTCTAATCGGCAATTATATTTTATCATCTATTTATTTTGTATTTTTGGAATCTACATCGAATGTTTTGCTACGAAATTATTATGAAAAAAATATTTTTTATACTCTTTTTAATTACACTCGTTTTTAGTTCGTGTCAATACTTTGAAAAGCAAATCCCTTCTGAACAAGAATTATTGCAAAAGGAACTAAAAACTATCAATTGGAAAGAAGTAGATGAATTTCCTTCGGTTGTCGATTGCGATTCTATAGAAGATAAAATTGCGAGACAGCAGTGCTTTTTTCAATACATGACTCAACTCATTCAACATAAATTAAGTTTAGATACCTTGTCTGTTCTTTACCCTGAATTGGATACAATTGAAGTAAAAGTGACTGTTTTTCCTAATTCAAGAATTGTGTTTGAACCTCTTTTTCCGAAAGATTCGGTAGCCTATGATACCGTTAAAATTGATAGTATTTTGAAAGCGCGTTTGGTTGGTTTCCCTAAAATAAATCCCGCCATCAAAAGAGGAATTCCTATAAAAACTCAATTTATTCTTCCGGTTATTCTGAAAGTAGAGTAGCAGGTTTTGTTATTTTTTTTAACTGAAGTTATTTTATTTAAAACGTCTTCCTTTCCATTCATATTTTCCAACAAATGAGTACAAAGCAACGCTTGTACTGAAAAATGGATGAAATACACTTCCCCAAATAAGATGAATTAATTTTGTATTTGTCAAGAATTGATTTGCTTTATTTATTAAAATAGTTTCTGCCAAAATCTTTAAAACAAAGAATAAGATAATTTGATTAAAATAAACAGAACCACTTAAAAAACAAATTAAAGCAAAAATAAAAGTCAGATTTGTAATCAATACAATACATCCTAAACCAATTCCGAATTTACTTTGAAAAGAACTAGTTTTGGACACCCAACGAACTCTTTGATTAAATAATGATTTCCAACTATTTACAGGTTTTGTGATAACAATGTTACTTTTAGATTTCAAATAATGTACTCTTTCAGGAGAAAAATTCATTGCTTTTTGAAGTAAAAAAACATCGTCACCACTAGCAATTTGGTCATTTCCATTGAAACCATTCAATTCATGAAAGAAAGATTTTGTGTAGGCAAAATTTGCACCATTGCACATAAATCCTTTTTCTAATCCAAAACTTCCAATAGTTGCTGCTTGTAAACTAGTAAAATCAAATTGCTGAAAACTGTGTAAAAAACTAGGTCCACACTCATACGAAACCGCCCCAGCGATCATTGATACAGTGTGGTTTTGAATGTATTTATCTAAAGTTAATAACCAATTTTTATGCACCACACAATCCGCATCGGTAGTGATAATCCATTCGTTTTTTACCACTTGCATCGCTGCTGAGATAGCGTCTTTTTTTGGTGAGTTTGAAATTCGTTTGTTTTTAATTACCGAAATTTCAAATTCAAAGTCAGGATTTTTAAATTCCTCAATAGTATCATCATCAATCAAGATTACTTCAAACAAATGAATCGGATAATTTAATTTCGAAAAACTGGCTAAAAGGAGAGGTAAGTTCTTTGATTCATCCCGAAATGGAACTAGGATTGAAAATTTCGTTTTAGGATTGAAATGGATAGAATCAAAATTATTTATTTTTGAAAAACCATAAATCAAGCAAATGATAGCTATGCAATAAATCAAAATCACTAAATACAAAATCACTAAAATCATACTTTATTTAGAATTACAAATTCCCCTTTTGGAGGCTAGGGGGCTAAATTTCATCACAAAATAACTGCCAATAACTACTGGAATTACTACATTCAAAAACCAAATTAACGTACTGATAAAAATCACAATCCATTCGTTGACCCCCAAATTTCCGAAGAAAAAAACAGCGACACTTCCTTTTACAGCAAAATCAAAAACTTGAAAATTAGGTAAAGAAGAGGCTAAAAAGTAAACAGTCGCTATAGTTGCCATCATAGTAAAATAAGGTAAATCGACATCAAAAGCTAGGTATAAAAAATAATATTGATGCGAGAAAATCAAATAGCGACTCAATCCCAATAGCATGTTTTTTTGATGAATTGATTTTGGAATTTCGTTGATTTTACGAATCAATTTTTCGATGGAATAGCCTTTAACTATTATTTTTTTTACGCCA
>CAMAWK010000133.1 GCA_945861915.1 Flavobacterium psychrophilum
GATTAATAAATTATATTTTTTTATCAACTATATAGCGGGGTCTTTGTTTAGCTTCGGCATATATTTTACCAATATATTCGCCAATAACCCCAATAGAAAAAAGTTGTATCCCACCTAAAAAGTACATAGGCAAAACGGTTGACAACCAACCAGGAACTGCATCGCCAGTATAAATAGCAAAACCCGCATAGGCACTCATAATCAAACAAAGAAAGAAAACTACAAATCCTATTATGGTAACCAATTTTAAAGGAAAAGTACTAAACGAAGTTATCCCATTCCAAGCAAAAGAAAGCATTTTTCGGAAAGGGTATTTTGAATTTCCAGCAGTTCGCTCCAATCGGTCATAATAAACAATTCCGCTAGTATAGCCAATTGAAGGTATGATTCCTCTTAGAAATAAATTTACTTCATTAAATTGTGACAAACTATTAATCACTCTTTGACTACACAATCGATAATCGGCATGATTGGGAATCATATTCGATTTCATTTTTTGTATTATCCAATAAAATAGCAGAGCCGAATTTCGTTTAAAAAAAGTATCCGCTGTCCGTTCTTTTCTAACTCCATAAACTACATCGATTCCAGATGAAAATTGCTGAACCATTTGGGCAATAACACTAATATCGTCTTGCAAATCTGCATCGATAGAAATGAGAGCATCTGCCTCAGAATTGAAAGTGAGCAAACCTGCTAATAATGCATTTTGATGTCCTGCATTTCCCACTAACTTCAAGCCTTTTATTTGATTATTTTGACTAACTTTTGATTCAATAATTTTCCAAGTTGCATCTTTACTTCCGTCATCAACAAAGGCAACAAAACTTTTATCCGAAATTAAATTAGAAACTACCAATTCGTCTATCAGATTGCGAAGCTGATTTTCAGTTTCATCCAACACTTGTTCTTCATTATAACAAGGTGATATTATCCCAATCACGGGTCTAGAAGTTGCGTTCATCATCATAATTTTGAAGTTGGAAACATATAAACTGACATTTTATTAACCCCATTTTTTATCCATCGAATACGGTATAAACCTGTAGCACTCATTAAATACAAAGCAACTTTTGACGGAAAAATATAGCGTGGTTCCATATAAGTAAGTCCATGAAAAACAAGTAAAGAAAGTGTTATTCCCCAAAAAATCCAATAATGAACCCAGTTTTTTTCTTTAATTAAAAACAAAACAACACCAACAATTACAAATAAATTAATCGAATTGAGAATCAACAGAAAACTCCAATAGCCAAAAGTCCCCACAAATGGTCCTAACTTAAACTCCTGAGGTTTAACTTTACTGATAATATTTAGATTGCCATAAATGCATTTTACAAAAAATTGTCTAGCAGTCCAAAACGGATAAGACAACGCATCGGAAATGACAAACTCTTTGTAGACTTCTTTAAAAGAACGGTTAGTTTCAGCCATTTTAAAGGCTAATTCTTCTCTACTTTTTTCCCAATTTTGATAATCTTTGCTATCCGAACGATTGTTGTTATCCCAAAAACGCAAATCAAGCGGTTCTTCTCTAAACTGAAATCGTCCCTGATGGGCAACAAAATAAAATAAGGTTTCTTGGTTTTCACCAGAGACATTTAAAGTTGTTCTTTTGGCTAATTGTAATCCTAAAAAACTCAAAACAGTTACAGTCAAAAATGTAATTGCTAATTTTTTTCCGTAACCTTCAAAGAAAGGTTTGTTCTTAAAAAAAGAGTAAATTACCATAACAAATAGCAATCCTAAAAGTAGCATTGTATTGGGTCTATTCATAATTAATAACCACATTCCAAAGTTTAAAACAAACCACCCTGTATTTTTGGCAGGTTGCTTAAAAGCTAAAGTCCAACCATAAATGGCTAAAGTCAACGAGAAAAAAGCGGGGATTTCGGCCAATATCCCAAAGGAATAATAACAATGAATTGGGAAAATAAAAAAAAGCAACACCGCTAAAAAACCGACTTCTTTGGAGAAGAAAGTACAACCAATTCTAAAAATAAGTAGTAAGCTAATAGTGGTAAGAATTGATAAAAAAATAACTGCATACAACCAAAGTTGGTCATCCGTAGCATCAGCTGGAGCTAACAAATAAGCAGGTGTGTAAAACAAAATAGGCCCTGGAGCTTTGGTAATTACTACTTTATCAAAATCGACTTTGCCCTTCAAAAATAATGCTGCATTTTTTGACTCAATATGAAAATTCATGTCCCCAAATTTATTAGCCTTAAAAGGCAAAGTGGAAACCAATACCATCAATAATGAGGAAACCAATATAATAAACAAAGTTATTCTTGTAATTGAAAAATCCATTTTATCCATCTAATAGTATTTAATGTTTTTATCAAAATAGAAACAAAGTACTCTTTTTGCTTTTATCGTGGCACACTTTTTAAATCCAGCCTTTTCGATTCCTTTTATAGAACTCAAATTATCTTGATTGACTACCATAAAAACGGCTGCGTTTTTTAGGTTTTGCAAAACTTCTTTGGCAATGGTATGAATCACAAAAGAATAAATCGATCTTCCACGATAGGCTGGATTTGTATAACAATCGCCAATAACTGATCCTTTTTTTTGAATTAACCTCAACAAAAATACGGTATTAAAAAGGAAACTTTGATGTACTAGAACATCATTATCTTGTATAAAATATTTTTTCTTTCTTCTTGAAACTAACTCTGTTTGAATCTCAAATTCTGATTCGGGAGATGGTAAAATATCTTGATTTGTCATCTGATAAATAACAACATCAATGGTGATAATCCTAAAACTTTTCCAAAATTTGCTAATCACTTTTTTCTCTTTAAAATGGATAAAACTCTAGAAACCTGTTTTTTAAAGGGTCGCATATTTTTTTCTAAAAACAAAAAAAATTGAAAATAAAATGGTTTCAAAACCCAATGATATTTAGATTGTTCAAATTCGATTGATTGTGTGTTGAAACTATTTTTAAAATCCATCACCCCTTTGGAACCGCCCAAAGAAATATTATAACCGTCAAAACCATTTTTAATAGACAACCTAATGGCTTCCCATTGCAAGAAATCACCCGTTCGTAAATCCGGAGTTTCTTTTTTGGAACCTCCCAAAACATAAGTAAAATAATTCCCCGATTCAATCAATAAAATCGCTCCTTTCAATTCCCCATTTTTGTAGGCTCCCAACATTTTTAAAACCCCCTTTTTTAACAAAGCCACGAAACTTTCTTTGACATCTTTCCATTCTCTGATGCTATAATTTGCCAATTGAGCATTTTCTACAAATAAATTATAACCTTTTTCTAGTTTTTCTAAAGTATTCAACTCCTGAAGTTCTAAACCTTTGCGATATGAATTTCGAATATTACGTCTTACGGACGGATTTAAAGTTTCGATTTTTGCTTCTGAGTCTGAAAATCCTTTTAAATCAATCCAGTTTAAACCATTGGATGAATATACATATTTAAACAAATGTTCTTTTTTGGAACTTGAAAGCATTGATAAATCATTCAAAATTGGATAAATATGTTCGTTTGAAACTGTCGAAAATGGCAATGTAATATGACAATAGCATGAATTATAGATAATTCCTCGTTCTGAAACCGTTTTAATCAATTTATTAAATCGATTTTCAAAACCTTGAGCTACAATAGGACCAAAAGGAACAATATAAAATTTAAACACAAATGCTTTTGCAATCACAGCAGCATATCCGCCAACAATAATATCGGTTTCGACAGCTATACAAAACTCATAATCAAAGCCATAAGACTGATACGATTTCACCCAATCTGAGAGTAGCAAATGAGAACTTTTATTTTCTTTTAGTACAAAAGAATCCCAACGAGCTAGCCAATCTTGATCTTTTGTGAAAATTATTTCCATTAGTTTACTGTTCTAAAAGGCAAATCTGAATCATTGACAACCATAATCTTTCCCTCTGAATCAACATCTAAAAGCACCTCATCAAATTTAGATAAAAACAAGGACAATTCATTTAAAGTTGGATTCCAAATAGCGCCGTTTTTAATCTTATTTCCTAAATTCATGAAATTTGCCGCCACATTTTCATCAATCGTATTTTCATTTATAAACATTCTACCAGTGTGATATTTCATTGGAACAGAAAAATAAGTATGTCCAATAAAAAGACCTTTTTCTTTTATTAACAAATCAATGTTTTTGGGTGTTAAAGATTGATTAAGATTCAACATATCAATAGTTTGAAAAACAGTAAATCGCTTTTCATTAACAATATATGGAAATATAACTGAATTGTATTTGGCAAAACGATAGGTTTTATTTTTATAATAGTTCCAAAATAAAATAATTTTTAATACTGGAATCAACACTCTAAAACTATTTTGAATCAGATCTGGAATCTCTCTCAATTTTTGATTAAAAATAATGTTTTTAAAGTTATGTGAAACCAATTTATAATGCCCAATCAGATTATTATCGGCGTAATAATGATAAAAAATATTCTTCAGAAACCGTTGAATTTTATTAAAAAAAGAAGCTCCTTTGATTCCTTTCCAATAGTTATTCAACGTAAAATGAGTTGGATTCAACTGATTGATAACCCCAGTAGTAGAAACTGCTAAATCAGTATAATTCCATATAGCATTTATTTTAGTAGACTCCAATTTTGCGAAATAGGCCTTTTTTTCAACAATTTTAGAGTTTTCAATTAAAGAAAAATTATACAGTTGGTATCCGTGATCAATCCAAGTTACCACATTTTCGACTGGTTTAAAATTCAGGAAATCGGCAGCACTTTCCTCTATCGATTTAATTGATTGAGAGAGCGAATGATAGGCGAGTTCATGACCATCCTCTATCCATTTTTTTAGATATTCCGCATCATTTTGCCATGAAACTCCATCGTCTCTTTTTGAAAAATGATTCAAGAAAAAACCTTTGGTTATGGTAACACCAGAATCTTTTAATAAATTTCTTTGTAATTCTAAATTCTCGAGCGTGTCAAAATCACAATGATCTGTAAAACAAGCCACCGCGGAAAAAGGGATTTTAGAACGGCTCCATTCTATAGCTCCTTCTTTGCTAAATAGCAACTCTAATTGTTCCAGATTTTTTTGTAAAGCAGTTGGAATAGCAATTTTATGAGTGGTAAATTTACGTTGAGAAATTTGTTCATAAACACTTAATGCCGATGCATCGGGATGATTAAATTTCCAACTGATTTTGTTTTTGTATTTTTTATTAAACTCCCAAACACCTATTGTTGAGTTGGGTTGAACAAAAAAACCATTAGATAATTTTATGATTTTAGGAACTAAATTAGTCGCTATAAAATCATTATCAGCATCAATCCATTGGTAATCAATATTTCTAATTTTCTCAATGGGGTCGTTAAATGTGATTTCTACATCAAAAGCAACATTTTGACATTCTTTAGGAATAATAATATTCCATTTGTTTCTTGAATTTATTAACGGAAGAATATCTATTTCCTTTTCACTACTTATCAATCTAATTTGTTGAATCAAACCAACCCCTGATTCTTTGTTTTGAGGTTTGTCCCAAAACAAACTAAACCAACCTACTATTCTTCCTATTGCTTCCGTAAAAGAGGTTTTACTTTTTGAAGTAGTGAACGTATTCATTAATCGAATGAATGCCAAAAGCAAAGTAATTGAATTCCATTTCAGTTTTGCTATAGCATTCGGATTAGTATTCTTGACTCTCCAAACATACCATCCATTGCGCACCACCATTTTTCCATAACGGAATTGGTTAGGTCTTCCAGAAACATCGTGATAATGATTTAATTTGGCATTAGTGTTTACATATAACTTACCTGTTTTTGAAAGTCTTAGAGTAAAATCAGCATCTTCGTATAAGCCATAGCCTTCAAAATAAGTAGAGAATCGAATGCTATCAAAAATTGTTTTTTTAAATGACGAAACTCCTCCCATTAACATTTCAGATTCATATACTTTACCACTTGGCGGCAAAAAACTTACACTTCGTTCGTGACCAAAAGCAGGAAAAAATCCAGGTTTGCAATCGCTATCTAATCCTACTATTTTTCTAATTATAAATCTAATACTGTCTTTTCGTTTCCATCCATCATAAAAATAATCGTTGATTTTTGGCTTATACCCATCCCTGACAAATTCAGATTTGGTGTCATTAATAATATACCCACCAACACCCAAAGCTTCAGGATGAATCGCGTAAGTATTGATTAATTGTTCAAAATAATCAAAATTTAAAACAATATCATCGTCCAAAAAACAAACTATTTCCATCTCGCTACCCACTCTTTCGATTCCGAAGTTTCGTTGTTTTGTAAGTCCCCGATGCTCGTTTGGAACTAAATGATAGTGCAGATTTTTAAACTGATTTTTTAGTATAATTTGCTCCGTATCATGATTGGTTGAACCATCAATAATCAAAATCTCATCCGGATATAAAGTCTGAATCTGAACCGACTGCAACAATTGTAGCAGTGGCTTAGGACGCATATA
>CAMAWK010000134.1 GCA_945861915.1 Flavobacterium psychrophilum
GGGCTGAAAAATGATGAAGGAATCGTCATTCCAAATCCAGAGTTTCTCAACAAATTGTTCATGAGAAAATCGGGCTTGCCTATCTTGAAAGTCCGTTTTCCTGATGGTTCGGAGCAACCGTATTGGAATACTTTTTACCAACAAATAACCTACAATCCAATTGAAGTAACGGATTTAAATACCATAAATGGATTAACGGAGGAACAAAAACTATTGATTGTTGACACCGTTAACAAAGCCATTACTGATAATCAAGATTTTACAACATTAAATTTTGGAGAATGCTCGCATTTCAAATCAGAAACTTTACAAATTGTAGAACAAAAGCGTTCCTATTTAGGACAAATGGATGTCAATGGGGAGTCGCCTTTGGTATGGGAATTTTACGAGGAAACACTCCAAAAATTAAATGGTTATGGTTGTAACATCCTTCGGTTAGATGCCTTTGCCTATTTGCATAAACAAGTGGGGGAGTCCAATTTTTTTAATAAACCGGGAACTTGGGACTACCTGGAGCGGATAAGGAAAATTGCTCAACAAAATAATTTGATGCTGTTACCCGAAATTCACGCCGAATATGGTTTGCATTTGCACGATGAAGTGGCCAATAAAGGCTATACAATTTATGATTTTTTTCTGCCCGGTTTAATGATTCATACCATTGAAAATAAATCTAGTAAAGCCTTGCTAAAATGGGCTAAAGAAATTGTAACCAAAGGTTATAAAACAGTAAACATGCTGGGTTGCCACGACGGAATACCCGTACTAGATTTGAAAGGTAAAGAGGTAAATGGCCTCTATAATCAAGGATTGTTAGAAGACATCGAGATAGAAAACATCATGACCAAAATCATGGAACGGGGCGGTCGTGTAAAAAATTTGTATGATCCTGCTGGAAATAAAATTTCGTATTATCAAATCAACGCTACGTTTTTTAGTGCATTGGGCGAAGACGACCAAAGCTTGCTTCTTGCCAGAGCCATCCAACTTTTTATGCCGGGTATACCTCAGGTTTGGTATTTGGATATTTTTGCGGGTAAAAATAATTACGAAGCTGGAGACAATGGCGGAAGTGCAGGTCATAAAGAAATAAATCGAACCACTTTGTCAAAGCAAGATATTGAGCAAGGTCTGAAAAAAGATGTGGTACAACAGCAGCTCGAAATAATTCGTTTAAGAAATACTTCGAATGCGTTTTCGGGTCAGGTAGAAATTAATGATGAAGAAGAAATTGTAGATATTAAATGGAATAATGGAAGTAATTTTGCCCATCTAATCGCAAATCTTCAAACTAGGTCTTTTTCAATAAACCATTCCGAAAACGGGAATATAACTACTTTGAAGTTTTAAATTTTGAAACTGCTTTTTTTATTTTTCAATACGATAAAAAAAATACTAAATTTGGTATAAAACCAATTCTATGTTTCAATGCAAAAAAGATACGGTGTATGTAATTTTGGCGGGTATTTTTATTACCAATGCCGTCGTGGCTGAATTAATTGGTGGCAAACTCATTTATGTGGGTTCGGCGGTGATGAGTATTGGCATTTTGCCTTGGCCTATCGTTTTTGTAATTACGGATTTAATCAATGAATATTTTGGCGAAAAAGGAGTCCGAAAACTATCTTTAATTACGGCATTTTTGATTGGGTATTGCTTTTTGCTACTCTATTTTGCGATGCGAATTCCAGCTGCCGACGGGATAAGTACGGTAACTGATACTCAATTCTTGGCTGTTTTTGGTCAAAGTCAATGGATTATTGTGGGGAGTATCACGGCATTTTTAGTTTCGCAATTGATTGATGTAACGCTTTTTCATTTTCTCAAAAACAAAACTGGCAACAAAATGATTTGGCTTCGAAGCACAGGATCAACTGCTATTTCTCAGTTATTTGATAGTTTTATCGTGTTAGGAATTGCCTTTTGGGCAACCGGAATCATGACTACCGATGTATTTATACAATCTGCTTTTACAGGTTATTTTGTAAAATTGATTATAGCCATTTTCATGACTCCTTTTATTTATTTGGGACATTATATCATCAAAAAATATTTAGCTAAAGAAAATGATTGATTTTAGAAATCAATTTGAATGCTAACTAAAAATAGTAATGAAATTTAGTTCTTCAAAACGTTTAAAATACAGAATTGTTTTGTAACATTTAAAATGGATATAATTTCAATTTTTTATCCATTAAATAAAAAATCTCCGCAAAGTCATGAGGAATTTGCGGAGATTTTTTAATTTTTTGTAAACATACTGATTATTTTTTGGGTCTAAAAGGCATTGTCCAATTAACAAACGGAGTTATTTTTTTTGTTTGAATCCAAATTTTACCCTTACCACTAAATTTACAAACTAAACCTTCACCAGAAAAGAACAAGGATTTGTATCCTCCAACTCTAGAAATATCATAAGTTAATCCTTCGGTAAAAGCAACAATATGTCCGGTATCTACCACAAAGCCCTCTTCAACATCTAAGGCAATAATTCCGCCAAATGAGTTGAACCACAAATCTCCTTCCCCAGAGCATTTTATTAAAAATAAATTTTCCCCAGAGAAAAATCCTTTAACTAATCCTTGAAATTTTGTTTCGGTCAGAATTGTTTCCGATGAAGCAAGAAAAGCAGTATTTTGTATGTAGATTGTTTCGTTTTGTAAATAAATGTGTTCTACATCACCAGGGCAGGCAGGAGCAATTTGAATTTCAGCATTTCCGTTCTTTGCAGTAAATTCATTTATGAATAAAGATTCGCCCGTCAAAAAACGTCCCAAACCTCCTTTCAAAGCGGTTTTCATTTCTAAATTCGTGTCCATAGTTGCCATCGCAGCGGCTTCTACTTTTAATTTTTTTCCGTTTGGAATTTTAATTGTTACAAATCCAAAGTCAGGTTTGCAATCAAATGTATAATCAAATCCTTTTTTATCTATCGTTTCCATGTTATTTTCTTGGTTTTAATTTTGAACCTAAAATCGCTCCAAACGAAGAGGTGTTGTGCGATTGAACCCAAACAGTTCCTTGTCCTTTAAATTTACAAACTAATCCTTCTCCACCTAAAATAGAACTAATCCAACTTTTTCCCGCTTTGGTTAATGAAAAATCTAAATTCTCCTCAAAAGCAACAATATGACCTGTGTCAACAATATATTCTCCGCTCACTCGAATTGGATAAATGAGACCAAATGAATTGATTACTACTGTTCCTTTTCCTCTGATTGATAACCAGAATAAACCCTCTTTTGAAATCAAATTTTTGAATCCTTGAAAAGACAAATCAATTTCAATTTCAGGCGAACTTGCTACATAAGAACCTCCTTGAACAATGATGCCTTCGCCACTTAACTCTTTTACCATCATATCACCAGCATGAGTGGTTCCAAGCCAAACCGTTCCTGCTTCATCTCCAGCTGAATAATGATTTAGGAAAAAACTTTCGCCAGATATCATTCGTTTTAATCCCTTTAAAATCCCTCCTGAGTTTTTCTTGTATGTGGTGGTTGTCATAGAAATGGTTGGGCTCATGGCTATCATAGCACCTGCCTCAGCAGTAAATTCTTGACCTGGCTGTAATTTTATTTCTGCTGCTGTCGATCCAGGACGCATTTTCAAATGTACGTTTAGGCTATTTTCTGTGTTTGTATTTTGTATTTCCATAATTAATTACTATTACAAATGTTTGTTAACCCAAGAAGCTAAACCAGAGATATTACGAGTTTGAATATAAATTTTTCCTTTTCCTTCAATACGAGTTACGAATCCTTCACCCCCGAACAAGCTACCAAAAATACCTCCAGCCAACTGTGGTTTTAATTTCATATCAGGCTCATAAGCTACTAAATGCCCAGTGTCAACTATATATTCGCCGTTGATTTCTTTTTCTAAAACGCCTCCATAAGCTCCGAAGATAACTTTGCCAGTACCCGAAACAACTAGTTTAAAAAGTCCTTCGCCACCTATCAAAGAACCAATTCCAGCCCACTTCACACCTAAATTTACCCCTTTTTCCGATGCAATATAAGATCCTCTTTGAATACAATAGGAAGTATTTCCGTCTAATTCTTTCACTTCAATATCGCCAGGTGTTGCTTGTGTTAAATGTAGTTGTAATGCCTCATTTGTATTATTAGTGAAATGATTCACAAATAAACTCTCACCGCCAAGATATTTTTTGAGTAACCCTACAATCAAACCGCCATTAAGCTTTGCGGTCATATCTAAGTTTGCAGACATGCTTGACATAGCGTCCGATTCTGCCACTATCGTTTCTCCGGGTTGTAGATCAACAACAACGTAAGCAAAAACAGGCTTTCCTTCAGTTTTTATTTTCATTTTTCTTAAATTAGTTTTGTTTTAAAAGTTCTTTTTTAAATACGTTAAAATTTTTCCCCATAGATTCATATTTCGATGTATCCTTCGTTTGTTTCTTTTTTAGATTATCAATTCGATCTTGGGTATTTGGATGAGTGGATAAAAAAGATAAGTCAACTTTGCTTAAAGTGGAGTCAATTGCAGTTTCTTTTTTGTTTTCATTTTTTAAGGTTTCAAAAAAAGAAATAAAACCAGCTGGATTAATTTTGGCTTTAACCATATATTCCCATCCTGTTTCGTCTGCTTCATTTTCAAAAGCCCTACTGTTGGATAAAGAAGCTAGTTCGCCACCTAAATTTGCTGCCGTTCCTGCGATTGCGCTAATATCTCCAAAAGCAACTGAAATAAGGGTAAAAATCCCAATGTTATTTATAATTCCTCGTAAATGATGCCGTCTAGTAACGTGTGCTAATTCGTGGCTAAGTACACCCAATACTTCTTCCCAAGATTTGGCATTTTCGATTAAACCTGTTTGAATAATTACTTTGCCACCAGGCAATGCGAAAGCGTTTATTTCAGAATTTTTGACAAAGTATAAATCAATAGTATACCCTTTGGCTTCAATTTGTTTGAAAAGTGGTTTAGCAACTATCAAAAATTCATTTTTCAAAGAGTCGTTTTTAATAAATCGATAGTTTAATGAAAGGGTAGAGAACAGTTTTTCGCCGACTTTATTTTCCCATGAAACAGGTACTTTGTTTGCGATTTTTTCAACCATTATGTCCTTGCATAAATACAAACCTGCAATAGTTACTATAAAAAATGTAAGGGTTATTAAGGCTCCTTTCCAAATTTTATTTAGGACTTTTTTAGATTTTTTTATTTCAGATATAAAGGCTTCGTTATTGCTTAAAAAAGGGTCTTTCAATACTTTTTTATCTGCTGTATAGATAGAAATATTTTTTTGATTTTTATCAGAAAAAAAAATAAATCGATTGGCTGCGCCGCCAGCATTTATAGAAAGATTTTTTAAACTAATTTGATGATTAATCTCTTGGGATTCAAAGAAAACCCCTGTGCTTTTTATGGATAAATTTCCAGAAGTCCTCTCGCTTTTAAGGTCAGGGTGAATTAAAATAGCTTGATAGTTTTGCAATTTTTATATATGTAAATTTAATCAAAAGTAATTATTTTTTCAATGATATCGAGTGTCAGAATGTTATTTTATAGTTACAAATTACTTTCTTGTTCAATGATATATATTATTTTCAATGAGCATTTTCATTATTTTTTTAATAATTATAAACTCGAAAAAGATTACATTTGAAATGAAGGATTCAAAATAATAAAAGAAAGAGATGACTACAAAAAACCGATGCGCTTGGTGCGAAAAAGACGATTTGTATCGTGAGTATCATGATAATGAATGGGGAAATCCAGTATATGACGACGAAACCATTTTTGAATTTTTGGTTCTCGAAACCTTTCAAGCGGGATTGAGTTGGTATACCATTTTGTCCAAAAGAGAGAATTTCAGAAAAGCTTTTGATCATTTTGATTACAAAATGATTGCACTTTACAAAGAAGAAAAGATTCAAGAATTGCTACTAAATGCTGGGATTATAAGAAATCAACTCAAGATAAGAGCCACAGTCACTAATGCTCTTGCTTTTATAAAAGTGCAGGAAGAGTTTGATAGTTTTTCTAAATATATTTGGGGTTTTACTAACGAAAAACCAATAGATAATTTTCCTAAAACGCTGAAAGATATTCCTGCGACTTCAACCATTTCTGATACTTTGAGCAAAGATTTAAAAAAAAGAGGATTCAAATTCGTGGGTTCAACAGTGGTTTATGCTCACATGCAAGCCACCGGAATGGTCAATGATCATGTAGAGGATTGTTGGAAAAGGGGTTAAAAACCAACTCATCACCCACTTTAATCTCTCCTTCATTCAAACAAACTACGTTCGTGCCAAATAAAACTGCATTATCTACTTTTCTGTACTGACTTAAAGTGCGCAAGGGTTCTTTTTGAACAGTTCCGTTTTCGGGATTGGTGTTGATTAAAATGCACCTTGCACAAGGTTTTACATTTTGAAAAGATACGTTCCCTATTTTAAAAAATTTCATTTCATCTTCTTGATGAGCCA
>CAMAWK010000135.1 GCA_945861915.1 Flavobacterium psychrophilum
TTATTGGCAATAGCCAACAAAACATTCTTCAGGTAATGAAAGCGTTTGCCTAATGTCAAAAAGAAATCTTGCGCTGCTAGCGGCTACATTCGTCTCCATCATTTATGGTATGACTTTTACCATCGCCAAAGATGTCATGCCAAAATATATTGATGCATTTGGTTTTATTGTCATTCGGGTAGGCGGCACGACCCTTTTATTTTGGTTAATTTGGCTTTTTTCGATTGGTTTCAAAAAAGAAAAAACAGAAAAAATCGAATCGAAAGATTTTCCAAGAATTTTTGTAGCTGCTTTTTTTGGTGTAGCACTCAATATGCTATCGTTTTTCAAAGGATTGAGTTATACTTCCCCCATTTCAGCAGCGGTAATCATGGTTTCTACACCAATGATTGTACTGGTACTTTCGGCAATAATCCTCAAAGAAAGAATGCAAAAAAGAATGATTTTTGGGATTATTCTGGGGTTAATAGGAACTGCATTTTTGATACTTTACGGAAAATCTGTGGGCAATGCCACTCAAGCTGGATTGGGTAATTTTTTAGTTTTGGTAAATGCACTGTCCTACGGATTGTATTTGGTTTTAGTAAAAAAACTAATGGATAAATACAATGCTTTTACGTTTGTAAAATGGATTTATCTAATTGGTTTTCTGATGGTTTTACCCTTTGGATGGACTGAATTTCAGGCAGTTCATTGGGAATTAGTACCGACTGCTATTTATTGGAAAATAGGATTTGTAATTGTATTTTCTACATTTTTGACCTATCTCTTGAATTTACTTTCAATGCGAGAATTAAAACCGACTACAGTAGCAGTTTTTGTGTATCTACAACCATTTTTTGCCACCGTTTTTGCCATCAGTACCGGCAAAGACGAACTCACTTTGATAAAAATTAGCGCAGCCGTTCTCATATTTGCTGGGGTTTTTTTGGTAACACAGAAGCCCTCTAACCCCCAAAGGAAAAATTTAAAATCTACTTAATTCCCCCTTTGAGGGTTAGGGGGCTTTTTTTCTTACCTTTGAATTCATTTTATAAAAATATATGATACAATCAATGACTGGTTTTGGTAAAGCAAGTTTGCAATTACCAACCAAAAAAATAACGGTAGAAGTTAAATCGTTGAACAGCAAAGGCTTGGATTTAAGCGTTCGAATGCCGTCTGGATATCGCGAAATGGAATTGGGTTTGCGCAACCAAATCGCATTACAATTAGAAAGAGGAAAAGTAGATTTCTCCATTTTTATTGAAAACACTGCCGAGCAAACCTCCACGAAAGTGAACGTTCCAATGGTGAAAGCCTACATCAATCAGTTACGAGAAGTATATGCCAATGCAGATGAAACCGAATTGATGAAAATGGCAGTTCGTATGCCTGACACCATGAAAATCGAACGAGAAGAAATCGATGAAAATGAGTGGAACGAAATCCAAAAAGTAATCGAAGAAGCTCTTGCCAATATTAATACTTTCAGAAAAGATGAAGGTGCTTCATTAGAAAAAGAATTTCAATTGCGCATTGGTAATGTTCGTCAGTTTATGAACGACGCATTAGCACTAGATTCAGAACGGATTCAGGCGATAAAAGACCGTTTACACACCGCTATTTCTGAGCTAAAAGTAAATGTGGACGAAAATAGATTTGAACAAGAATTGATTTATTATTTAGAAAAATTAGATATTACTGAAGAGAAAGTGCGCTTGACTAATCACCTAGATTACTTTTTGGAAACCATCAACGGAACCGAAGCCAACGGCAGAAAACTAGGTTTTATCACCCAAGAAATAGGACGTGAAATAAACACGATGGGTTCAAAATCGAATCACGCTCAAATGCAAAAATTAGTCGTGATGATGAAGGATGAATTAGAGAAGATTAAAGAACAGGTTTTGAATGTGTTGTAAAATTGAGCCACGAATTCACGAATTTTTTAAATTTAGTTTTGAAAATTCGTGAATTCGTGGCAAATAAAATAAAATGAGATTGCTTTGCCACATGTCTAGCAACTCCTCTCAATGACTTTAAAATGAAAAAAGGAAAATTAATAGTGTTTTCGGCACCATCGGGTTCAGGGAAAACCACCATTGTTAAACACTTATTAGGAAAAGAAGAATTGAATCTCGAGTTTTCGATTTCGGCAGCTACACGCGAAGCTCGTGGTGAAGAAATCAATGGAAAAGAGTACTACTTTATGTCGCTTTCTGACTTTAAAACCCATATCAAAAACGAGGATTTCGTAGAATGGGAAGAAGTGTACAGAGATAATTTTTATGGAACGCTTAAAAGTGAAGTGGAACGCATTTGGGCATTGGGGAAAAATGTGATTTTTGATATTGATGTAGCGGGCGGTTTGCGAATTAAACATAAATTCCCTGAAGAAACTTTAGCTGTTTTTGTAAAACCACCGAGCGTGGATGAACTCAAACGAAGACTCAAGGAACGCTCCACCGAAACGGAGGAAAAAATCAATATGAGAATTGCAAAAGCCCACGTAGAACTAGCAACAGCACCTCAATTTGATGTGATTATCAAAAATTATGATTTGGATATTGCGATTGAGGAAGCGTATCAATTGGTTAAGGATTTTGTGAAATAAGGTTTGAGGTTTGAGGTGTTGGGTACAAGTAATCTCAAGACCAAAGACCCAAAACCCAAAACCCAGTTTATGAAAATCGGTCTCTATTTCGGAACTTACAATCCCATACACATTGGGCATTTGATTATTGCCAATCATATGGTCGAATATACTGGTTTAGACCAAGTTTGGATGGTGGTTACTCCTCACAATCCTTTAAAAAACAAAAACACTTTGTTAGACGATTACCAACGTTTGGAATTGGTTTTTCTGGCTACTGAAGCCTATCCAAAAATTAAACCTTCGGATATTGAGTTTAAGCTGCCACAACCCAATTACACAGTGAATACACTGGCTCATTTACAAGAAAAATTTCCAAAACATACTTTTTCATTGATTATGGGCGAAGACAATTTGAAATCTTTACATAAATGGAAAAATTATGAAGTGATTCTACAAAATCATCCTATTTATGTATATCCTAGAATCAACAAAATTCCTAGTTCAGTGGAAATTAATTCAATAAAAAGCAATCCCAACATTCATTTTGTAGAGGCACCTATTGTCGAAATATCCGCTACTTTTATTCGAGAGAATATCAAAAAAAAGAAAAATGTACAACCGCTTTTACCTTCAAAAGTTTGGGACTATATCGACCACAATAATTTGTATAAAAAATAAAAAAAGGCATTCTTGCTCTACCACAAAACGCCTCTTTAAAGTACTAATTCAAACTATTATACAGTCTTAAAAAACTAATATGTAATCACTTACAACGGTTGTATTATAAATATATTGTACCAAAATTGCACTGTTTTTTCTAGCCCTAAATCTTTTATCCTAATTTGTGTATTTTTAATTACTTTTGATAAAATTTGAAAAATAAAATGACCGAAAAACTAAAGTTTACAGTAATTGGAGGAGGCAGTTGGGCAACCGCAATAGCCAAAATGCTTTGTGTTAATTTAGACGAAATTTGTTGGTATATGCGTAATGAAGATGCCATCGAACATATTAAAACACATTATCACAACCCTAATTACATCAGCTCGGTAGAGTTTGACATCAAAAAATTAAAACTCACCAATGATATAAATGAAGCTGTTGCCTATGCAGACTACATTATCATTGCCATTCCTTCAGCTTTTTTGAGTCAAGAATTAGAAAAATTGACATTACCTTTAAAGGATAAGGTACTTTTCTCCGCTATCAAAGGAATTGTTCCTGAAACGAGTCTGATTGTTGGTGAACATTTTAACACGATGTATGATATGCCTTTCGAAAATATTGGCGTAATTACAGGACCTTGCCATGCTGAAGAGGTCGCTTTGGAGCGGTTATCCTATTTAACAATAGCTTGTGGCGATGAAGAAAAGGCAAAAATTGTAGCCGACTGTTTATCGAGTAGTTATATCAAAACAAAAATTTCGGATGATATTATTGGTACTGAATATGCCGCCATGCTCAAGAATATTTATGCTATTGCGGCTGGGATTGCTCACGGATTGGGTTATGGAGATAACTTTCAATCGGTTTTGATGAGCAACAGCATTCGGGAGATGAAAAAATTCATCCGAAAAGTGCATAAAATGAAACGCAACATCAACGATTCAGCCTACTTAGGCGATTTATTAGTAACCGGATATTCTGTTTTTTCAAGAAACAGAATGTTTGGCAATATGATTGGGAAAGGCTACACTGTAAAATCGGCTCAAATGGAAATGAGCATGGTTGCCGAAGGCTATTATGCTACCAAAAGTGCCTACAATCTTAATTTAGGCTACCGAGCCAGCACGCCAATTATAGATGCCGTTTTCAGCATTTTGTATGAAGGAAAATCAGCCAAAAAAGTGTTTCAAAAATTAACGGAACGGTTAGATTAGTCTTTAGAAAAAAGAAAATAGAGAATAGATTAAAGACAAACCTTCTATAATCTATTCTCTATTTTCTTTTTTCTTATCTCACAATCACCCCATCCACAAACAAAAGCGGCACTTCCTCGACATAATCTAGAGTAATAGAGTTGGCTTTGAAAATAAATTTTCGGTCGTATAATTGGTTGTCAATAAAAAAAGTAACCATAAATTCGTTGTTAAGTGCCAAAACACTTTTTTCAAGCATTTCAACTTTTACAACTGAGACCGACGGCACTTCCATAAAAGCGTGTCGCAAGAGCGAGGTTTTTTTCATTTCGCCATCAATAGTACCAAAAGCTTTTGAAACCAACATGACGCTATCAAGTTTGAAATCGCTGTCGTTTATTAAATAAACATACCACACTTTTTCCATAAAGTCGTCGCTCCATTCTTGAACTGCGGCAAGGAAAACGTTTTCTACAGTGGGGATGATAATGTCTTTTTTCATTTAAATACTTGCCTTGAATTGCTCTAAGAAACGAACGTCATTTTCATAAAACATACGGATATCGCCAATTTGATATAACAACATGGCAATTCTTTCGATTCCCATTCCAAAGGCAAAACCAGAATAATCGTTGGGGTTGATGTTGCAATTTTTCAACACATTGGGATCAACCATGCCGCAACCACCAATTTCTAACCAACCGGTTCCTTTGGTAATACGGTAATCGGTTTCGGTTTTTAAACCCCAATAAATATCAATTTCGGCACTAGGTTCCGTAAATGGGAAATACGATGGACGAAGGCGAATTTTTGATTTTCCGAACATTTCTTTGGTAAAATACAAAAGCGTTTGCTTCAAATCAGCAAACGAAACTTCTTTGTCAATATACAAACCTTCGACCTGATGAAAAATACAATGCGAACGCGAAGAAACGGCTTCGTTACGGAAAACTCTTCCTGGCGAAATCGTTCGGATTGGCGGTTTGTGATTTTCCATGTATCGCACCTGAACCGATGAAGTGTGGGTACGCAATAAAACATCTGGATTGGTTTGAATAAAAAAAGTGTCCTGCATATCGCGCGCTGGATGATATTCTGGCAGATTTAAAGCGGTGAAATTATGCCAGTCGTCTTCTATTTCTGGTCCTTCGGAAACGTTAAAACCCACATTAGAAAAGATATCTATAATTTGGTTTTTAACCAACGAAATAGGATGACGGGAACCAATAGTTATGGGCTCGGCAGTGCGAGTCAAATCGCCATAAACTCCTTTGGATTCTTCTTTGTTTTCTAATGCTTCTTGAATGAATTTTACTTTTTCTTCGGCAGTTGTTTTTAATAAATTAATCACTTGACCAAACTCTTTTTTTTGTTCGTTTGGTACGTTCTTGAATTCGGCAAAAAACTCTTTTAAAAGTCCTTTGCTTCCTAGAAATTTAATTCTAAAGGCTTCTAAATCCGAGGCGTTTTGTGTTGAAAAAGCTGCTGCTTCACCAATATATTCTTTTATTTTGTCTATCATTTTTATGAAATAATTGAGATTGCGAATTTAAGTAAAAGTGGGAAGTTAGAAGTTAGAAGTTGGAAGTTTTTGTCAATATCCAATAGAAATTAACGAGATTGCTTCGTGGCTTGCAATGACTATCAATACAATAGTTCTTTTTCGAGAAAATAATTTACAATCGCTTCTTTCATCAAAACCGATTGTTCTCCTGCTTTTAGTGGTGGTAATTCTTCTTTTACAGAATAATGAGGCCAACCATCCTGGTCAAAAAAATCAAATTCATAGTAGCCATAAGGTTCTAATAATCGGCAAATAGCAATATGCATGAGATTAAGTTTCTCATCCTTAGCATAGGTTTGATGCACTTTCCCTAATTCTTGAACGCCAATTAAATAAATAATAGCATCCAAATCGAGGTCTTCGCCTTGCGAAAATTGATCTGAAAGTTTGGTTACCAGCTGCTCCCAGCGTTCCTTGAGTTGTATATCTCTTGACATTTAAATTGCAGATTTTAGATT
>CAMAWK010000136.1 GCA_945861915.1 Flavobacterium psychrophilum
TAAATCCTAAATACACTTATCATGGCAAAAAGTCAAGACGCAAAAAAGAACGTAAAAAAAGAACCGGTAAAAACTGCTAAAGAAAAAGCGGCAGAAAAAAGAGAAAAGAAAAATACTCCAAAAAGAGATTAGTTAGCAGTTTGAAGATAACCAAAAAGCAGTTTAAAAATGATTTAAATCATTATTAAACTGCTTTAATTTTTTGTTCAAATATATCTGATTAATTCTTCACAGGTATATTCTCCAAAATCTCTATTACGAATTTATAAAATTTTTGAGACGATTTTATACTGGCTCGTTCATCAGGGCTGTGGGCTCCATGAATGGTAGGTCCGAAAGAAATCATATCCATATCAGGGTAATTCACACCTAGAATTCCACATTCTAATCCTGCGTGACAAGCCACTACTTTTGCTTTTTCGCCATTTTGTTTTTCATAAATAGCAGTCAAAACATCTAATATTTCTGATTTTACATTGGGAGTCCAACCAGGATAATTCCCTTTGAAAGTGACTTCGCAACCGCATAATTCAAAAGCAGAACGCAATGAATTTGCCAAATCAAATTTGGATGTTTCTACCGAAGATCGTGTTAAACATCCAATTAAAATTGTCCCATCTTTAATTATGACTCTCGCTATATTATTCGAGGTTTCTACCAAATTTTCCATATCGGCAGACATTCTGTAAACACCATTCTGTGCAGCGTAAATAGAACGAATAATTCCTTCTTGAACTCCCAAATCCATCACTTTTTCGGGTAAATCACATTTCTGGATCTCAATAGTTAAATTAGGCTCTATGGTTTTGAATTCGGTTTTAATGTCGCTAATGATTTCCTGCATATCAAAAACATAAGCCTCATCATACATTGAGGCAATAATCACTTTTGCCACACTTTCTCTCGGAATCGCATTTCGGAGACTTCCGCCATTAATTTCAGACACTTGCAATCCAAAATTTTCAAATGCATCAAACAACAATCGATTCATTATTTTATTGGCATTTCCTAATCCTTTATGAATATCAATCCCAGAATGACCTCCGTTTAATCCTTTAACGGTGATTGTATAACCAACTGAATTCTCTGGAACTTCCTCTTCGTTATACTCTCTAGTGGCAGAAACATCAATACCTCCTGCACAACCAATATCAATTTCATCATCTTCCTCAGTGTCCATATTGAGTAAGATTTCACCTTTTAAAATGCCACCTTTTAGATTTAACGCACCAGTCATTCCTGTTTCCTCATCAATGGTAAACAAAGCTTCAATAGCAGGATGCGCCATATCTGTACTTTCTAAAATAGCCATAATCATTGCTACTCCCAAGCCATTGTCGGCTCCGAGTGTGGTTCCACGAGCGCGAACCCAGTCACCATCAACATACATATCGATTCCTTGTGTATCGAAATCAAAAACAGTATCGTTGTTTTTTTGATGCACCATATCTAAATGCCCTTGTAGCACAATTGGTTTGCGATTTTCCATTCCAGGGGTTGCTGGTTTTCGGATAATTACGTTTCTGATTTCGTCTTCAAAGGTTTCTAATCCTAAATTGTTTCCGAAATCTTTCATAAACTGTATCACGCGATCTTCTTTTTTTGAAGGTCGAGGCACAGCATTTAAATCGGCAAATTTATTCCAAAGGGCTTTAGGTTCTAGGTTTCTAATATCTTGACTCATACTATTTAATTTTTATATCAACGAAACAAAGTTACAAAGTTTAGTTTCTTATCGAATTGATATTATCATATATTTACCCTTAAAATTTCATACGTGCAACGCAAATACATTCTCCCACTATTTCTCGTTTTTCAAATAGTTTTTTTGAAAATAACAGCCTTTTTTCCAAAAATTATTGAACGCTATTATAGTAATGGAATCTACGTTTGGATTTCAAAATTTTCTCGAATCACTTTGGGTCAAATCCCTTTTTCGGTAGGTGATTGCATTTATGCAATTTTGATTGTTTTTTTATTGTTATCCATCTGGAAAAGTAGAAAATTATGGAAGACAGGTTGGAAAGAAATGCTTTTGAAAATTACTACTTCTATTTCTATAGCTTATTTCTTGTTCCATTTTCTTTGGGGTTTCAATTATTATCGGCAACCGCTTTTCGAAAAAATGAACATTCAACGAGAATATACCAACGAAGATTTAGTTGGTTTTACTGAAAAATTAATTCTAAAAACAAATCAAATTCAACTCAAAATAACCAAAAATAAAAATTTAAAAGTAAGCAGTTTATATTCTCAGGATACTATTTTTAAACTATCTCAAAACGGATATACCAACTTATCCAAACAATATCCTTTTTTTGACTATCAATCGCCCAGCATCAAAAAATCATTATTCAGTTTCCCGCTGACTTACATGGGTTTTGGTGGTTATTTAAATCCGTTTACGAATGAGGCGCAAGTGAATAGTAAATTACCAAAGTTTAGTTTCCCTAATGTTGTTTGTCACGAAATGGCACACCAAATTGGGTTTGCTAGCGAAAGTGAATGCAATTATATTGGCTTTTTGGCGGGTATAAAAAATGATGATTTGTATTTTAAATATTCGGCTTATGCAAATGCTCTTCGGTATTGTATGGCAAATATCGGCTTGAAAGACGAAACTAAATTCAAGATTTTAAAAGCTAAAATTAATACTGGAATCATAGCTAATTATAAAGAAAGTGATTTGTTTTGGAAACAATATGACACCTTTATTGACAAAGGTTTTCATGCTTTTTATGATCAGTTTTTAAAAATGAACCAACAAGAAGAGGGTTTGGAAAGTTACAGCAAGTTTGTAGATTTGTTGGTAAATTATTATAAAGAAGACCATTTACTATAACATTACCATTTTGATTAAATTTATTACTCTAAAACTTTAAATAATGCTAGATATCGAAAAACTAAATTATTATTTTGGGATTTTTAAAAATCTAGAGATGAAAGATTTATCCGCGATTTTTAATCTGGTAAAGATCAAAAAACTCAAAGCTGGAGAAATTTTAATCAAAGAAGGTGATCATTATAAGAAAATTAGTTACATCAAAAAAGGATTGATTCGAGCCTATCTAATCAAAAATAATGGAGACGAAGTTACTACACTTGTTAGATGGGAAGATCAATTTATAACCTCACACGACAGTATTTTATTTGATGAGCCATCGCGGTTTATGTATCAAGCTTTAGAAAACACCACCCTACTTGAAGTTGATTATGATATTGCACAGAATTTTTTGGCTAAAAACCCAAAATTAGAATTAGGTCGAGTTCACTTTTTAAGAAAAATGCTTGGTGAGTCAATTTTAAATTTTGAAACATTTATTTTACTAACTCCCGAAGAGCGGTATTTGAAATTTATAAAAGACAAACCCGATATTATTAATCGGGTTCCTAGTAAATATATTGCTACATTATTAGGAATTACTCCAGTTTCGTTAAGCCGAATTCGAGGCAGAATTGCAAATCAGAAAAAACATTAATTATCTTTTGTTAATTTTTGTCTGAACAAATTCAAATAGTTTTACATCATTATACTAAAATTAAATTATGATGGAAACAATTATTAAGTACTTCGAGTTTTATTTCATCTCAAGTTTGAGATATTTACTTTTAACAAGTCTGTTTTTTGGTGTTTTTTACTCTTTTTTTAAATCAAAATTTGAAGCATCCAAAATTCAAGATAAAAAAGCAACAAAAAAAGATTTCTATAGAGAAATTTTTCAGTCCTTACAATCCAATTTGGTGCTAACTTTTTTTGGAATTGTAGTGTTTTTTACTCCTTTGAGAGATTATACTCTTGTGTACACTTCTGTTTTAAAATATCCATTATTTTGGATTCCTATTAGTCTTTTATTGAGTTTGGTGATTCATGACACTTATTTTTATTGGATGCACCGAATTTTACACGACAAACGAATATTTCGTTTTACACATTTAGTGCATCATAAATCAATAAATCCATCTCCTTTTACAAGTTATTCATTTCATTTTTTGGAGGCTATTACCGAAGGATTGGTATTATTTATTATTGTGTTTTTAATTCCAATTCATCCAATTGCATTAATTAGTTTTGGATTAATAGGGTTTATTATAAACATTTATGGTCATTTAGGCTATGAAATTATGCCTAAATCATTTAGACATTCTTATCTATTTGAAATCGTCAATAGTTCCGTTTATCACAATCTGCATCATAAAAAATTCAATGGAAATTATAGTTTATACTTTCGATTTTGGGACAGGTTAATGGGAACTGAAAACCCAGATTATGTATTAGAATACGACCGAATTCAAGAAAAAAGATTTAAAAACAACAATAACTAGAAACAATTTAAAACAAATTATTATGAAACTAAAACTAAAAAAAATAGGATTTCTGCTAATTTTACTATTAGTTGCACTAAACAATTCAATTGCTCAAAGTATTTATAATTCTTCGAATTATGCCGTAGTTGGTGATGCTTTTTATCTTACAAATGCTAGTAATCTAGGTTTAGATTATAGCACAACAGGAGCGAACCTTAATTGGAACTTTACTACATTGACTGGGATTTCTCAAAGTGAATTGCAATTTAAAAATCCAAATACACCAGGATACCCCAGTTGTCCTTATGTTTACAATTCTAAAAACACCAATTTAGCTTCTACAAACGAAACTTCTACTTCTTTAAATATAGGTGGGCAAACATTAGGCATTCAAGATTATAATGATTATTATAAAAAATCGGATGGCGATTTGACACAAGTAGCGTCGGCTTATAAATTAAATATTAATGGTATCTTGATTCCTGTTGCAAATAAATTTACCGAACCCGATATAATTTATACTTTTCCTATAAAATTTGGAAATACTGAAACTAATAATTCAGAATACAAGATTAATATTCCCGGGATTTATTACCAAAGTAAAACGGTAGTTAGAACAAATGATGTAGATGGTTGGGGAAGTGTTACTACGCCCTTTGGAAATTTCTCGAATGTGTTGCGAATGAAAACTACTTTAGTTGAAAATGACAGTATTTCTATTACAGGTGTAGGACTTCCTAAAGTAATTAGAACCAGTCGAGAATTAAAATGGTTTGATACTACCAGAAAATATCCTGTTTTGATTGTTACACAATCTTTTGCTGCTAACATTTGGACTACTACCAAAGTTGAATATTTGGATGCTAAAAAAGATTTTCAGACAACAGCATTATTTGCATATACACCAATTTTGCCGACCGCCGGTGCAACTGTTTATTTTCAGAATTTAAGTACTAATGCTACTAAATATACCTGGGATTTTGATGATCCAGATAGTTTGGCTGCCAATAGTAGCACCGAACAAAATCCGACTCATATTTATAACAAAAACGGAACTTATAATGTTACTCTAACATCGAGCAATGATTCTTTTACAAAATCAATAACTTTGCCAGTAGTTGTTAGTGACGATACCGTGGCGCTTTTTGCTTATACGCCCGTACTACCAATTGTTGGAGAAACAGTAAATTTTCAGAATTTGAGTCTCAATGGTGATTCTTATTTGTGGGATTTTGACGATTCTGCAAGCGGCACCGCAAATAGCAGTACAGAAAAAAATCCATCGCATATTTTTAACACCAAAGGAACTTATCTTGTCAAGTTGACTTCCACTAATTCCACTTCTACAAAATCAATTACCCTGCCCGTAGTTGTTAGTGAAGAAAATTTAGGACTAGAAACGAATTTTAAAAGTGAGAAAATAAATATTTTCCCTAATCCTTTTTCAAATTCCATTTCAATTTTGGAAGATAATAACAAATTGGAGTATGAATTAAGTAATCTAGAAGGGAAAACTGTGTACAAAGCAAATCATATTCAAAACGATTTTTCTAATTTATCTAAGGGAATCTATCTGTTGAAAGTAACAGACAGTAATAATAAAACAGCAATCTTCAAGTTGGTTAAAAAATAAGTTTTATCATTAAACTAACTTTGAAAAAGATTAAACCTCTTTGTCAAAGTTAGTTTAAACCTCATCACTAGTAAAAGTGACAAAACTTTTCTTTTTAAATGTTCGAATTATCAGTCGCCCTTCCCTATCAAAACGGATATAATTATAAACCCAATTCAAGAAAACCACAGCTTTGTTTTTAAAACCAATAAGAGAAAACAAATGCACAAACATCCAAACAAACCAAGCAAAAACACCGCTAAATTGGTATTTTGGCAAATCTACAACTGCTTTATTCCTACCAATAGTTGCCATAGAACCTTTGTCATTATACTCAAAAGGAATCATTGATTGATTATTGATTAATCGGATTATATTTTGTCCTAACAATTTCCCTTGTTGCATGGCAGGTTGCGCCATCATTGGATGTCCAAAAGGATACTCCTGAAGTTCCATCATAGCAAT
>CAMAWK010000137.1 GCA_945861915.1 Flavobacterium psychrophilum
ATAAGTGATAAACAAAAAATCACCATTTCAGCCAATGCGAATGCACCTTCAACAATCCTAATTAAGTATGCTGTTTCTTATGTGAGTTTAGAGCAGGCTAAACTTAATTTTGAGAAGGAATTGCGAACACAAAGTTTTGATGAATTGTCAAAATCAGGAAAAATAAAGTGGGAAAATGCTATAAATCAAATACAAGTAGAAGGGGGGACAGAAGCTCAAAAAAGAACCTTTTACACTTCCTTATACCGAACTTATGAGCGAATGGTTAACATCAATGAAGGTGGAAAGTATTACAGTGGGTATGATCAAAAAGTGCATACTTCAAATCGGCCTTTTTATGTAGATGATTGGATTTGGGACACCTATCGAGCGCAACACCCGCTGCGAACAATCCTAGATCCGAACATGGAAGATGACATATTGAACTCCTATACATTGATGTACGAACAAAGTGGCTGGATGCCAACATTTCCTCAGGTTTTTGGCAACCATCTTTGCATGAATTCCTATCATTCCTCTGCTATTTTTATAGATGGATATCGAAAAGGGCTCAAGAATTATAATGTACAAAAAGCGTATGAAGGGATTAAGAAAAATTTAATTGCTGGCACTTTTATTCCTTGGAGACAAGGCAACCCTCGATTGCCTATTGATGACATATACCATAAAAACGGCTATTTTCCATCATTAAAAATAGATGAAAAAGAAACAGAACCCAATGTGGACAGTTTTGAGAAAAGACAACCCGTGGCAGTATCCTTAGGGATTACCTACGATTTTTGGGCCTTAGCCGAACTGTCAAAAGAACTCGGCAAAAAAAATGATTATGCTCTTTTTGCTCCAAAAGCCAAAAATTATAAAACCTTATGGCATCCTGAAAAACGCTTATTTATGCCAAAAGACGCTAACGGCGACTGGGTAATGATAGACCCAAAAAATGGAGGAGGAAAAGGGTTTAGAGAATATTATGATGAAAACAATGGCTGGACCTATGCCTGGGATGTGCAACATGACATCGTTGGATTGACGGAATTACTTGGAGGCAAAAAAGGGGCCGAAACGCGTTTGGATCAATTGTTTAGAGAGTCTCTTGATATGGGTAAGAGCGATTTCTACATAAATGGGTCTAATTCCACGGGACTTGTTGGGCAATTTTCTATGGGTAATGAACCTTCGTTTCACATCCCGTATTTGTACAACTATTTTGGAGCTCCTTGGAAAACGCAGAAACGTACCCGTTTTCTTTTAGATACATGGTTTAAAGATAATGTATTTGGGATTCCTGGAGACGAAGATGGTGGGGGTATGACGGCTTTTGTGGTGTTTACCGCTATGGGTTTATATCCTGTGACTCCCGGCGAGCCCTACTATACTATTACAAGTCCTTTATTTGATAGAACATCAATTAATCTAAAAAATGGAAAAACTTTCGCAATTCTTGCTAAAGGAGCCAGTAAAACCAAAAAATACATTCAAAAGGCTTTCCTAAATAATACTGAAATTGATGCTCCCTTTATAACCCACGCCCAAATAATGGCAGGAGGTGAATTAAAGCTTGAATTATCTGAACTTCCAAATAAAGAATGGGGAAAAAATGCTAAAATTCCAAATTAGAACTTGAAGTATAAAAAAATAAAAACAATTAATTAGATTAAATCCATGAATTCTAAAAATTATTTCTATTTATTAGTTCCAGTAATTTATTTTTTAGTTGCACTAATTAATTTTTCACTGATAAGTTGTAATACGGCATTTGTAGCCACAAATAAAATACCAAAAAAGAAACCAAACATCTTGTTTATTATGACAGATGATCACGCATTGGCCGCCATTAGTGCTTACAAAGGTTTTTTGGCGAAAGTGGCTCCGACCCCAAATATAGATCGTATCGCCAGGGAAGGGGTACGTTTTAATAATATGATTTGTACCAATTCTATTTGTGGTCCCTCAAGAGCTTCCATTATTACCGGAAAATACAGTCATGTAAATGGTTTTTTTAAAAATGAAGGGGGCGGTGATTTTGATGGTTCACAACAAACTTTTCCGAAGTTACTTCAAAGTGCAGGTTATGAAACAGCCGTAATTGGTAAATGGCATCTAGGAACCGCACCTACAGGTTTTGATTATTATAAAGTATTATTTAATAAAGAAGGTCAGGGTACTTATTTTGATCCCGTTTTTGAAGCAACAGGAAATAAAATTATTGAAGAAAAAGGAAAACATTCTACAGCAATAATAAAAGAAGATGCTATTAAATGGTTAAAAAACAGAACGAAAAAGGATAGTCCATTTATGCTCATGTATCAGTTTAAAGCGCCGCATCGCCCTTGGGAGCCTGGACCTGGTTATGAAGATTATCTTAGGGATGTTAGCATTCCGTATCCAACCACTTTTAATGATGATTATAAAGGAAGGGCCGCTGCAAAAGAAGCATGGATGCGAATCGACGGCCACATGAACAGAAAGGATTTGAAAATTAAACCTCCTAAAGGACTATCAGAAGAACAACTTAATGCATGGAATAGTTTTGGCAATAATGATGGCGAATTTTGGACGCCGGATTCTATCATGACAGACACCCAAAGAAAAGAGTGGAAATACCAGCACTATATAAAGGATTATTTACGTGTTGTAAAAGGTGTTGATGATGCTGTTGGCGATATGCTAAAGTATTTAGATGAAAGCGGTTTAGCCGAAAACACAATAGTGGTTTATACTTCTGATCAAGGTTTTTATTTAGGGGAACACGGTTGGTTTGATAAAAGGTTTATGTATGAAGAATCCTTACACATGCCGCTTTTAATGCGTTATCCTAAGCATATTGCCGCAAGTACGGTTAGCAATGATTTGCTTTTAAATATAGATTTTGCCCCTACATTATTAAGTTTAGCAGGTATTGAAATTCCCAAAGACATACAAGGAAAGAGTTTTGTGCCAGTTCTAGAAAACAAAAAGGATAAACCTCTTAGAGATGCCGTTTATTATCACTATTACGAATATCCGTATTGGCATCATGTACAGCCTCATTACGGAATAAGAACGGAACGCTATAAATTAATACATTATTATTACGACATGGATAACTGGGAGTTATTCGATTTGAAAAAAGACCCTTTTGAAGTAAATAATGTTTATGACAATACAGCAAACGCGGCATTGATTTCAAATCTTAAAACAAGATTGGAAGAACTGAAAAAAGAATACAAAATGGATTTGTCAGATGAAGCCCTTAAAAAAATGACAAAACTGAGTATAGATAGACGCTATAGAGTAGAACCTGCAAATTGATTTTTTTTGAAAATGAATCACTTTATAGAGAGCTTCTTTCCCTAAATATTCAAAAAATAGCTGAGGTAGGGAGCAGTATAAAGTTATTTCAAAGTTTTAGCCGATAAACAAAAAAAAATATTTTAATTTAATTGAATATTTTGTTTAAAAATGAGGTTTAGCATATAAATCCGTAAACTGATGAAAAATCCCAAAAAAACCTTCAAAATCATTAGAGAATAGAATGTAACAGGTTTGTTAAATCAATAAAAAAAACAACTTTTTTTTAATTGATTAATTTATTTTTTCATTAAAATATCCATTATTAATGAATAATTAATGAATTATTAATGTTTACTAGTTTTATTTGTCAAAAAATTAATTTTAAAACTTAAGTTAATAAACTAACCTTAATAAAGATGGATTCATCAGTATGGATCGCATTGTTGATTTTTATTTTACGGATAACCTCGAGCTCAATTTAAAAAAATAATGTCTTGTAGGATGCTGTTTGAAAAATTAAAAATGTAAAGCAAAATTCATAAAGATTTAAAACATTAAGGAAAATTAAGGGGAGTTGTTCGAAAGTTTAAAAGTTGTAAAGTCAATACAACCTATTTGTATTTTTTAACGAGGTCACCCAAATTCAAAACTAAAGTACCTCACAAAAAAGGATTATAAAAAAACCTGTTTAAAAAACAATAACAGTCGAAAATAAATTTTAGGTACACCCTAAATAAAAAAAAATTGGGAAGAGTTCTCAATACTATTTAATCAAAAAACCATTAATTTATGAAAAAGAATTTCAATTCTTACAAAAAACCAAAATGACGAGGAATGCCTCTACACAGCGCCTTTTGTTGACTCTTTGTCAATAGGGCTATGGTGCAAGGACCTTTAGCTGGAACGCAAGTTTCGCGAACAACTGGATTACTACTGGCAACTATGTAAAAACAGGAACTGCCGGTAGGGATACTTATCCTGGGGAAACTTCAGGACAACAAATAAATGGTAATGAACTCTCAAGGGTCGCTAATTTTTATTTGTATAATAAATTTTAAACTCAATATAATTAAAAAAATCGATTATGAAAAAAAATATTTTTTATACTTTATGCCTTCTATTTTTAGTGGGCAATTTGTATTCTCAACAAACCGTATGGGTTAAGGTTGGCGCTACAGGAACTGGTGATGGTTCAAGTGAAGTTAATGCTTTTACTACTATAGGTGCTGGTCTATTGCAAATAGATTCAGCAGGCGATATTCTTAGGGTTGTGGGAACTGTTCCTGCTTCAGGAATAGGTTTGACTACAACTACAGCTGGTGTGTCACTCAATAAAAATTTCGCGTACACTATAGAAGGTGATGCAGGAGGTTCAACTTTGACGGGTACTGCTGGTGCTACTAGAATGTTTACAATCAACAGTGCTTCTGTAGGTCACGACGTAACTTTTAAAAACATCAAATTTACTGGGGCTACTGGTTCTACAGGAGCAGGTGGAGGAGTTCTTTTATGTAATCAGCCTGCTACTGTAAAATTTGAAAATTGCATTTTTGATGGAAATTCCTTGGCATCAAGCGTCATAGCAGGTGGTGGAGCTCTTAACTTTACTGGTACTGCTACTACAAAGCCGCTTGTAACTATTACTGATTGTACTTTTAAAAACAATACTTCCCCAAATATTGGCGGTGCTATTTTCTCCACTCATGCAAATCTTACAATAACTAGGACTACTTTTTATAATAATAAAACGCTAGGTACAAGTGGTACTATTTGGGGTGGTGCTGCTTTGTATGTTGCTGCTGGTACTACAAGTGTAAATAGTTTGACAAATTGCACATTTTATCAAAATACTGCAACCTTTCCTGTATCTGTTAACCAAGATTTTGGAATAATAAGAACAGAGGCAGGGAATACTACTGTAACAAATTGCTTATTTTATGATAATAAAGCAGCTGTGGGTAATCCAATTACCAATAGTTCCCCATCAGACTGGGGTGCTAGTGCGACTGGAACACAAACTTTCACCTACTCTATAGGGCAGTGGATAACTAGTAATATAGATTCTGTAACAAATTCTATTGTATTTAAAAGAGCATCTGCTGCTCCGTTTGAAGTAGCCGCCAACCTAACCTCTTCTAACTTAACTTGGGAAGATGCTAGTAATAAAGTTAAATTTAGTGTTGCACCTGCTGGAGCTCATACTCCTATAGCTTTTGGATCTGACGGTAAAGATGTTGGTGCCTGGGATTGTGGCACTCGTGTAGCTCCAACTTTTGATCAAGTGGCTGCCATTTGTTCCGGAGCAACTTTATCGGCTTTGCCAACAACCTCTAACAATGGAATTACAGGAACTTGGTCGCCAGCTTTGGATAATACGACTACAACTACGTACACCTTTTTACCAGGCGTAGGTCAGTGTGCTCTAAGTACAACAATGACCATTACGGTGAATCCATCAACAACAACTGGAAGTGTAACAGTTTCACAAAACACGCCTTATACATGGGCAGAAAATAGTGTAACGTATACTGAAACAACAACAACTAGTATAACTACTGGCTGTAACACCGCCACATTGAATTTTACTTTACTTGGGGCTAGTGCTCCAACAATTAGTACTTTGACCAGTGATGGAACAACTGCTATCACACAAGGGTGTGAAGGGACTACTTTAGTCATTACAGGAACTGACTTCGTAGGTGCCTCAGCAATAACGGTAAACGGTGTTGCTGTTGCTAGTTTTACTGTTGATAGCAGCACCCAGATAACGGCTACTCTTTCTGCAGGTGCAGTTGCCTCAGGTGCAGTAGCAGTAACGACTCCTGCTGGAACAGGAACTTCTGCGGGTAATTTTGCGGTGAATGCACAAACAACCCCAACTTTTACTCAAGTGGCTGCTATTTGTCCAGGAGATAGTTTAAGTGCTTTGCCAACAACGTCTAACAATAGTATTACAGGAACTTGGTCACCAGCATTAAATAATGCAACTACCACGGCCTATACCTTTACACCAGACGCAGGTCAGTGTGCTACAACGGCTACAATGAC
>CAMAWK010000138.1 GCA_945861915.1 Flavobacterium psychrophilum
ATTCCAGGTAACCATTTAGTCTTTAAAGACTTCAAAACTCTGACAGCTTCGTTTGCGATTCCAAAACCAGGATCACTTTTTACCTGAATTCCGGTCATGCTTCCGTCTTTTTCAATAATGAAATTGACCGTTACCCGAATAGATTCAGACAGTTCAATTTCAGGTTTTTCGAAATTTGAACCTACATACGAATAGAATTTTGCTATACCTCCCGGGAATTCAGGTAATTTATCTAAAGAATTCGATGCTACAATAGTGTTTCCGTAGTCTTTTGGTTCACTAAGCACAATTACGTTGTTAGAAGAAACACCTACTTGAGAATCGGATGTTTCTTTACCAACAGGACTTTCTGAGGTGTTATTTACAATTTGCTTGTTTTTTACAATTTCGGGCAAATCTACTGCTGAAGAAACTATAACTGGATTCACAAGATTCGATTTAGTAATAGGCACTTCCGTATTTTGATTTTTAACATCTGGTAGATTTTGACTTTTTTGCTGATTGATAAATACTTCTGTCACTTTAATTGGTTCGTCAATAACAAAAGGAATCGGCTCTTGGATTTCTGAATGATTTGGGACAGACCAACTGAGTTTTGAAAGCAGTCCTAATGCAGTGATCAAAAAAATTCCCGTAAACAGCGCTTTAAAAGAAGATTTTGCATACTCGCTACGCAATCGATAGGCACCGTATTCTTTGTTTCGGTTTTCGAATACTAGATTAATCCAGCCGGTTTCGTAAATACTTAATTTTGACATAATTCAAGGGTTTTATGGGTTAAGTATTTTCAATTCATAGCAAAGGATTTTAATTCCATAACGAAAATGGAAAGAGATTTAGTATAATCAAGTTGTAGAAATTCTATTTCCGAATCAACGATTTTCTTGAATAATTTCTGCCAATAGTTTTTTGGCACGAAGTAGTTTTATCTTGACATTATTCAGCGGTTCATCAATTTTAGTAGCTATTTCTTGATAACTCATTTCCTGAAAATAACGCAACTGAATGACTTCTTGATAATGTGGCTTTAGCATTTTGATGAATTGCAATAATCGAGACAAATTTTGTTCTGTAATCAATTCATCTTCAACTGATGGCGTGGTATCAGCAATATTATATGCTTGTTGGTTTTCTTGTTCTGTAATTTCTACAAAAAGACTCGATTTGTTTTTCCGAATTAAATCAATATGAACATTTTTGGCAATGGCAATGAGCCAAGTATTAAACTGAAATTCAGGATTGTAAGTTGCGATTTTATCAAAAGCTTTCGAAAAAGTTTCTATTGTAATATCCTCGGCAGTGGTTTCGTTTTCAGTTCGTTTGAGCATAAAACCATACACATCGTTCCAATAAAAATCCAATAGAAAAGTGAAGGCAACTTGATCGCCATTTTTAGCTTTTTCTATTTGTAAAATCACTTCCAATGTACTGGTTTTGAAAAAATATTAGTGATAAAAATATTTAATTGAGTGAAGATAAGCACTATTTCAATTAATGGGAACCAATACATTACATCTTTTTCTTTTAATTTACCCGAAGCAAAACCAAGCGAAATCCAAGCAACCAAATAGCGAAATATAACTATACTTCCAACAATAATCCATTGAAATTGAAATCCTAATAATACAATCGCCAAAATCAAGAACAGCAATTGTGAAACATAAAAAAGCGACAGTCTAAGTTTATCAAAAGGCTTATAAAAAACAGCCGTCGTTAGGTGTCTTCTTTTTTGATTGAACCAATTTTTAAAAGATGTTTTGGGTTTGGAATAAGTAAAACTTTCTGGCGAATAACAAATTGTTGTGTTTTTATGATTTGCCACTTGATTAATAAACAAATCATCGTCGCCCGAACGAATTTTTATATGATCGATAAAACCATTTACACTATAAAATTCTTCTTTTTTGTAGGCTAAATTTCGCCCGACTCCCATGTACGGAAATCCTATTTTTGACCACGAAAAATATTGAATTGCCGTGAGCATTGTTTCAAATCGGATTATTTTATTAAGAAACGAACCTGCTATTTTTTCATAGCCTCCATATCCTAGAACAATGGTTTTACTCATTGTAAATTTCGAACTCATATTGGTAATCCAATCTTTTGAAACGGGATAACAATCGGCATCGGTAAATAAAAGATAGTCTTTGGTCGAAGCTTTGATTCCTAATGTAAGTGCATATTTTTTGTTCCCCCAAAATGCTTCATTATTTTCCACTTTCACTAATCGAATGTTGGAATATTGTTTTTCGAAATTTTCAAAAATTGCTAATGTTTCGTCGCTAGAAGCATCATCAATTAATATGATTTCAAAATTAGGATAGTCTTGTTCTGCTAATAAAGGGATAAACTGAATTACATTTTCGGCTTCGTTTTTAGCACAAACAATTACCGAAACACCTATCTTTTTGGTTGTAATTTGTTGCGGTTTTGCAAATGAAAATTTTCCAAAAACTGCTAAATAATAGAACAATTGGATGGCAACAATACCAATAAAAAAGAAAAAAATTAGAGTCAACATTTTAGGATGGGCTTTTTTTAAAATTCCGATTCTTAAAGTGTGCAAATGTAATTATCAATTGTTACATATTCAATGCCATTTAAGAATTAGTTTCAACAAAAAATTAAATAATATTTACCTCTGCTTCAATACGAATGCCAAACGTTTTGTATACAGTTTCTTGAATTTCTCTCGAAAGAATGACTATTTCCTGCCCTGTTGCGTTGCCGTAATTAACTAAAACCAAAGCTTGATTTTTATGCACTCCCGCGTCTCCAAAACGTTTTCCTTTAAAACCGGCTTGTTCAATGAGCCAGCCTGCAGGCACTTTCACTTCGGTTTCTGACACTTCATAAAATTTCATTTCAGGGAATTTTTGATGTATTTGTTCAAAATCAGATTTTAAAACAATCGGATTTTTAAAAAAACTACCGCTATTGCCCAATTCTTTTGGGTCGGGTAATTTGCTTTGTCGAATAGCAATCACGGCATTGCTTACTTCTTTCAGTGTCGGATTAGTTACTCCATTTTTAGCTAATTGGGAACTAATATCACCGTAAGACACATTAATTGTATGATTGCGTTTGGTCAATTTAAAAACTACTGAGGTAATAATGTACTGGTCTTTAACCTCATTTTTAAAAATACTTTCGCGATAGCCAAAATGACATTCCGCTTTAGAAAATTTTTTCATTTCTTGATTGGCAATGGTCATCGCTTCACAAGAAACAAAAGTATCTTTGATTTCAGCACCGTATGCTCCGATGTTTTGCACGGGTGTTGTGCCAACATTTCCGGGTATTAGCGACATATTCTCTAAGCCGCCAAAATTATTTTCGATAGTCCAAAGCACGAATTCGTGCCAGTTTTCTCCCGCCTGTGCTTCGACCCAAACAAAATCCCCTTCTTCTTTAATTATTTTCTTGCCTTTCAAATCAATATGAATAACCAGCGCATCAATATCTTGTGTTAAAAGCATGTTGCTACCGCCACCCAAAATAAATTTTTTCTCGAATTTATTTTCTTCTAAAACTGTTTTGAGTTCTGCTACCGTTTGAACAGCTACAAAACGGTTGGCAAAGGCTTCAATCCCGAAAGTGTTGTATTTTTTTAGAGAGAAATGAGTTTTAATTTCCATAGAAATGCTAATAATTGTTGTTAATTCAATTTAGATGCGTCAATCAATTGATGGTATTTTTCGGCTATAATTTTCATATTAATCGAATAGTTTACGTGCTCCTCTATAAATTTTCGATTTTGAAGAATAGCGTTTTCTCGAATTTCTCTATTTTCAAATGCCCAAAGGAGTTCATCAGCTAGCATTTGTGAATCGTCAATAGGAATTAAATGTCCATTTTGGCGATGCTGTATCCAACTTTGATTCCCAGGAATATCAGTAACAATTGGAAAACAATTCGAAGCCATTGCTTCAAACAACGAAGCCGAAACCCCTTCGGTAATGGGCATGCTAATATAAAAATGAGCTTTTTGCAAAAGTTCGGGTAACGTTGCATTTGGAATTTTTCCTGCAAAATCAACTTTACTTTCTATATTCATCGATTTAGCTAATTCTTTTAATAGATTCATTTGAGTTCCATCTCCAACAATAGTAAGTTCAAAATCAATTCCTTTTTTATGCAAAATATCAAAGGTTTTTAAAATGATATTATGACGGTATTCAGGCATTAATGAGCGAGTAACAATAGCCGTCAATTTATTAGTTTCCTGATTTAATTTATTTTCAAATTTATCTAAATCGATCCCTTTGGGTAGCACCATCACTTTATTCATATCAACTCCCGAGGCTTTCATCGAAATGGTCATCACGGGACCCCAAGCATGAATTAAATGTGCTTTTTTGAAAGCAAATCGCTGAATGATTTTTTTTAAAGGCAACAATTTAGATGTTTCTGGCCACAAATCGGTTATTCCTTGTTGGGCAATAGCAATAACTTTCATCCCAGACAAAGAGGCCAAAAAACCATAACTCGTGGTTCGTTCAGCAATAATCATATCTGGTTTATGCGATTGTATAATTTTTTTGATTTTAAAAATGGCTGTTGAATATTCAACAATTCGCCCCAATCGACTCCAAAAACTATTGTTAGGGGTTTTTAATTCCCAAGTAATGATTTCAAAATTGCCGAATTCCTTCAAACCATTCATCCAAGTAATGGCGTCGGCGCGATAGGTTTCACCAAGAAAAAATATCTTTCTTTTTTCCATTATTTGAATTAGTCTTCAGAAGTAACTGCTCGATTCATAAAGTCATTCAATGGTTTCAAGAGAAGCAACTTTTGGCACATTTTAGCAACAAAATCAGGTTGTAAAATTTCATCCATTGCAAACTTTTGAGAAGTTTCAAAACTTTTCAATTTTAAATACTCAATCGCTGGATGGTCTTTTTCGTATCCTCGTGGTGGATTTTTGAGCACATTCGATTCGTTTTTATCAAAATATCCAAATATTTTTTTAAACTCTTTATTGGCTAAAATCTCTTCCAAGTCTTCATAGAAAAAAGCGATTTCTCGACGAATTTTTTTCAAATCATCTGCTTCTGGACAATAAAAACCACCCGCAATAAAACTAGCTTCTTTGGCAATATGAATGTAATATCCTGCTCGATTGTTGCCTTTTGAACCACCTGACAACCAAATTCCCATGTGATCTTTATAAGGAGATTTATCTTTTGAAAAACGAATATCACGGTTAATTCTAAACGTACAATTTTTGACTTCGAGCATTTCTAAAGAAGCATCAAGCGGTTTCATAACAGTCAAAAAATCAGCCACCAATTGATGATAGTCTTTTTTATAGGCTTCATATCGCTTTTTGTTTTCCAAAAACCAATCTCGATTGTTGTTAGCCTTTAAATCTTCTAAAAATTTCAAACTGTCTTTTGATAACATAACACACTTATTTTACTGTTTTTTGAATAGTATATTTAAAGGCTAAAATACTAAAAATCGGTTTGTACTATTGTACAAATTATCCACAAAAATAAAATTACAAATTAAAAATTTTATAAATCTGATGACTGGATTTCACTATATTTTCAGTTCGTTCTGGATGTGTGTCTGAAATAAACAATTGTCCAAAAGAATCGTTGTTCACCATTTCTATTATTTTGGCTACTCTGTTTTCATCTAATTTGTCAAATATATCATCAAAAAGCAAAATAGGTTTCAATCCAGACTTGTTTTTTATGAATTCGAATTGAGCCAATTTTAAGGCAATTAAAAACGATTTTTGCTGTCCTTGTGAACCAAATTTTTTAATTGGATATTCATCTATTTCAAAGGATAAATCATCTTTATGGATTCCAGCGCTTGTGTATTGCAAAGCCCTATCTTTATTTATACTTTCTTCCAAAAGCGAACTTAATTCACCTTCGAACAAATGACTTTGATACACCAATTGCACCGTTTCCTCAGTTCCAGTAATCGCCTGATGATGCGTATTAAAAATGGGTATAAAATGATTGATAAATTCCTTTCTTTTTTCGAAAATGGTAGTTGCAATAGCATCTAATTGTTCGTTATAAATAGAAAGTGTGTCGGTTTCAAAGACATAATTCACAGCAAAATATTTCAACAAAGCATTGCGTTGGCTAATAATTTTTTGATATTGAATAAGCTGAATCAGATAATTGGAATCCAATTGCGAAATAACGCTATCCATAAATTTTCGTCTGGTTTCGCTTCCTTCTACAATTAAATCTCTGTCGGCGGGTGAAATGATAACTAAAGGAATAAATCCTATGTGTTCGGAAAATTTATCATACACTTTT
>CAMAWK010000139.1 GCA_945861915.1 Flavobacterium psychrophilum
AATCCGCGTGGGGTGGTAGTTCATAGTTTTAAAACGCCCAACTCGACAGAATTAGAGCACGATTATTTGTGGCGTCACTATTTGGCTTTGCCTGAGAAAGGAAAGTTTGCGATTTTTAATAGAACACATTATGAAAATGTTTTGGTTACTCGTGTTCACCCCGAATATATTTTGAATGAAAATTTGCCAGGACTTGAGAAAACAGATGATATTACGCCCGATTTTTGGGATAACAGAATGGAACAAATCAACAATTTCGAGAAGCACATTTCGCAAAACGGAACGATTGTTTTGAAGTTTTATTTCCACATGAGCAAAGAAGAACAGCGAAAACGCTTGATGCGAAGATTGGAGAACGAGGAACATCACTGGAAATTTTCGCCTGGTGATTTAAAAGAAAGAGCTTGTTGGGAAGCGTATATAAATTTTTATGAAGAAGCGATTAATAAAACGGCTACATCACTCGCTCCATGGTATATAATTCCTTCAGATGATAAGGAAATGGCACGTTATATTGTAGCTAAAATTATTTTAGAAGAATTACAAAAACGAACCGATATAAAAGAGCCTGAATTAGACGAAAAAGTAAAAGCTAACTTTGCTGAATATAAAAAAATGCTGGAATAACTATTGCGATTGAATTGACTTATATTTGCAGTCTTACAAAAAATAAATCGGTGAATATATCTCAATACACAAAAGAGTTTTCTTATAATTTTAAGTTGGCTTATCCAGTTATTTTAGGAATGTTGGGGCATACTTTAATAGCTATTGTCGACAATTTTATGGTCGGCAATTTGGGTTCCACAGAGTTGGCGGCAGTTTCACTAGGGAATAGTTTTATTTTTATAGGAATGTCACTAGGTATTGGTTTTTCTACTGCGATTACTCCTTTAATTGCTGAAGCTGATGCTGAAAAAGACGATAATAAAATCCGAACTACTTTTCATCACGGATTGTTACTTTGTACGGTATTAGGAATTGTTGTTTGTTTATTGATCATTCTTTCGAAGCCCTTAATGCTTCTTATGAACCAACCAACAGCGGTTGTTGAATTGGCTTCGCCTTATATAGACTGGGTTGCTTTTTCACTAATACCTGTTATTGTTTTTCAAGGATATAAACAATTTGCTGATGGTTTGTCGCAAACAAAATATTCGATGTATGCTATATATTTAGCCAATTTGGTTCATGTTTTTTTTAATTATGTGTTGATTTATGGGGTTTGGGGATTTCCAAAATTGGGGATTATTGGAGCTGCATTAGGAACTGTAATTTCAAGAATTATGATGGTGGTTTTCTTGCATTATATTTTGCAAAAAAACCAAGCTTTTCAACGGTATTTTAAGAATTTTAGTTTTGATGAAATACAGAAATCTATTTTAAAAAAAATCATCAATTTAGGCTTGCCATCTGCGATGCAAATGTTGTTCGAAGTTGCTTTGTTTACAGCTGCTATTTGGCTTTCGGGTTCTCTTGGAAAAAACAGTCAAGCGGCGAATCAAATCGCTTTGACATTGGCTTCTTCTACTTTTATGGTAGCTATGGGTTTTAGTGTTGCTGCGATGATTAGAGTGAGTAATTACAAAGGATCGAGGGATTCTAAACAGTTGATTACTGTGGCTCAATCTATTTTTTTACTAGCTATTTTGGTCGAAATTTTCTTCGCACTTGTTTTTGTAATTTCACATCAATTTCTTCCACATTTATTCTTAAATATGTCTAATGCTTCACAACAATTAGATAATAATCAAATTATTGCTATTGCGTCTCAATTGCTATTGGTGGCTGCAGTATTTCAGATTTCGGATGGTATTCAAGTGGTTGTACTTGGAGCATTACGAGGGTTGCAAGACGTGAAAATACCCATGTATATTACTTTTGTTGCCTATTGGGTAATAGGGTTTCCTATTTCGTATTATCTTGGAATTTGTACGGATTTAAAAACAACTGGGATTTGGATAGGACTTTTGGCAGGATTATCAGCCGCCGCTTTATTTTTGTATCTTCGCTTTTCGAGGTTAACTAAAAAATTAAACTAAATTTATTCTTTAACTAAATTCCATTTAAAAACTAAAATTATGATACTATTGATTATTGTTGGTTTTATTTTACTATTTCTAAGTTTTGTTTTAAAAAACAACGTTAACAATCCTTTATTTAAGTTTTCGAATACTTTTCGATTGATTGGATTTTTGGTAATTGCTTTAGGACTTTTCTCTTCAATGTTCAAACAAATTGATGCTAGTAAAGTTGGAGTTAAATCGCTTTACGGAAGTGTGGAGCCTGGTATTTTAGAAAGCGGTTTACATATTATCAATCCACTTTTAGATGTAACCAATTTTGATATTCAAACTCAAAATTACACTATGTCTGCCATTCACGGTGAAGGAGCAGTTGAAGGTGATGATGCGATTCGGGTTTTGTCAAACGATGGATTAGAAGTAGTGATAGACCTAACGGTTTTGTACCGAGTGATTCCGAACGAAACGCCTAAAATTTTTAAGCAAATTGGTGTCAATTATACCGATAAAATTGTTCGTCCTGTAACGAGAACCCGCATTCGTGACAACGCTGTTTATTATGATGCGGTGGCTTTGTATTCGACAAAAAGAAGCGAGTTTCAACAGCGAATCTTTAAAACAATCGAAGCCGATTTTAAAAGCCGAGGATTGATTTTGGAGCAGTTATTAATTAGAAATATAAACTTACCAGCCTCTGTAAAAGCGACTATTGAAAGTAAGATTAATGCCGAACAAGATGCTCAAAAAATGACTTTTGTATTGCAAAAAGAAAAACAAGAAGCAGAAAGAAAAAGGGTAGAAGCACAAGGTATTGCGGATTATCAAAGAATTATATCTACTGGATTGACAGATAAACAATTGCAATACGAACAAATAAAAGCCCAAAAAGAAATTGCTACTTCTCCCAATTCTAAAATTATTTTTATGGGAAAAGGAAGTGCGCCAGTGATACTTTCGGATAAATAATTTAAAAAGAAAATAGACTAATAGACAGATAGAATATAGATTGTGTTCGTTTAATGATTGTGTCTATCATCCATATGTCTATCATCTTTTATCTAAAAAAACAAAAAAAATGGAATTACCAAAATTTTTACTAGGCGACAATACCGATTTTCCTGATGATATTTTTATCATTCATTTGGATTATCCTCGTTTTATTATTAATCTCAAAGATGATGAAGTCGAGTTTATGGAAGAAGCCGAAGATTTGGACGAAGGCGAGTTAAATGCCGAAATGGAAGGATTAATAGTACTCGCCAATGATTTTTACGACAGAGAAATGGAGCGTTACGAGAAGGAATAATTTTTTTTAAGAAAATAGGGTAACAAAATAATAAGTTGATTGATATCGTCATATAACTCTAAAACTTAAAAAAAAATGAAAACTCTAAAAAAATCAATTATCGCAGTAGTTTTAACAATCGGTACTTTAACAATTACACAAGCGCAACAAACAACAAGAAAAGGTTGGGATGGGACTATTAAAGGAAAACAAACTCAAGCTGCTACTTTTGGAGAAAAGGTAGGCGTTGAAACTACAACTAATACTCAAACAGCTGTAATTATTACTAGAAAAGGATATCAATATTACATGGCTCAGAGCGATATGGCAACTACATCGTCTGAAAGACTTGCCAACAATAAGCATCCTGATTTAATGAAGCGACAATCAAAACCAATTTCAGAAACAGTTCAGAATGAGGTTGAAGTAGTTTCAGATACAGTTCAGGAAGAAGCGGAAAACAAAATTAAACTAGCTACTCCTTCAAACAAAAAAGAATATGTTGGTCATGTTACGCTGATAAAATAATTTTTCAGTTAAAAATAGACCAACAAAAAAGTCGAAATTCAAGAAGTTATACTTTTTGAATTTCGACTTTTACATTTTAGAACGTAAGATTTATATCTTTTTCATCTGCTCTTTCATCATTTTAATTTGATCGGCAAGCATATTTTGCTTGTCTAGTTTTCTGGCTTCATTTAGTAAATTAGTAGCTTCCAATTTTCTTCGGCGAGTCATTGCAATTCCTGCTAAATTTAATTTTGCTACAGCCAAATCCATATCCATAGATAAACCTAATTCAATGGCTTTTTTGAAAAATTTTTCCGATTGGTTGATGTTTGTTTGCGAAAGCATGATTCCGTGCAAATAATTAAAATAACCTTGTTGTTTTCTAACCAAAGCAGATTCTGGATTTTTAATGTATGCCAACCATTTTTTGGCTCCTTCAAAATCTTGTTTACGCAACTTTAGGAAAGCCAATAAAATAAATTCATTTTTAAAGTAAAGAAATAATGGAATCAAAGATAGAATGATAAGGAAAATCCCATTGCCGATATTAGATTCAGTAAATTGCCAAACGCTAGCAATTAAGATAAGTCCAACAATGAAAAGTTTGATAATTTTAGGAAACATGATGTTTAATTTTAGGTTAGCAAAGATAAGAAAATGAATTAAAAAAAAAATTATAAAACCACTTGTCAGAAATAAAAGTCTTTGTATATTTGCACTCGGTTTTGAAATGACAAATTTTTGAAATCAAATTCACATCAATAATACATTTTTTTAAAGATACAAAGCAATGAGCAAAAGAACGTTTCAACCATCGAAAAGAAAGAGAAGAAATAAGCACGGATTTATGGACAGAATGGAATCTGCAAATGGAAGAAAAGTGCTTGCTCGTCGTAGAGCTAAAGGAAGACATAAATTGACTGTTTCTTGCGAACCAAGACATAAAAAATAATGTTTATATAAACATACATAAAGGCGTTACTGTTATTAGTATCGCCTTTTTTTATACCTTTTCATTAAGAAAGTTTAAAGTTGTTTATCTAGCTTTAAACTTAAAATAAAAAAAACAAAAAAAATGCCAAAAGACAACTCCATAAAATCGGTTTTAATAATAGGTTCAGGTCCAATTGTTATTGGTCAAGCCTGTGAGTTTGATTATGCTGGTTCACAATCAGCACGTTCTATTCGTGAAGAAGGAATTGAAGTAATTTTGATTAATTCGAATCCTGCTACGATTATGACCGACCCATCAATGGCGGATCATATTTATTTGAAACCATTGACTACCAAATCGATTATCGAAATCCTGAAAGCGCATCCGCAAATTGATGCTGTTTTGCCCACCATGGGCGGACAAACGGCTTTGAATTTATGTTTGGAAGCTGAGGAAAAAGGAATTTGGAAAGATTTTGGAGTAAAACTCATAGGTGTCGATGTTAATGCCATTAATATTACTGAAGATAGAGATCAGTTTAAAGATTTACTTAAAAAAATCGGAGTACCTTCAGCTCCTGCAGAAATCTGTACTTCATATCTTCGTGGAAAAGAAATTGCACAAGAATTTGGTTTCCCTTTAGTGATTCGTCCTTCGTTTACTTTAGGAGGAACGGGTGCTGCGATTGTGTATAAAAAAGAAGATTTCAACGAATTACTTACCAGAGGTTTAGAAGCATCACCGATTCACGAAGTATTGATTGACAAAGCCTTGATGGGTTGGAAAGAATACGAATTAGAATTATTACGTGATAAAAACGACAACGTAGTCATTATCTGTTCGATCGAAAATATGGATCCAAGGGGGATTCACACTGGAGATTCTATTACTGTGGCTCCAGCGATGACTTTATCGGACACGACTTTTCAGAAAATGCGTGATTATGCTATCTTGATGATGCGTTCTATTGGTAATTTTGCTGGTGGTTGCAATGTACAATTTGCTGTTTCGCCTGACGAAAAAGAAGATATTGTGGCGATTGAAATCAACCCTCGTGTGTCTCGTTCATCGGCTTTGGCATCTAAAGCAACGGGTTATCCAATTGCAAAAATTGCATCGAAACTCGATTTGGGATATAATTTGGATGAATTAAATAATCAAATTACAAAAACGACTTCCGCTTTGTTTGAACCAACTCTAGATTATGTGATTGTGAAAATTCCTCGTTGGAATTTCGATAAATTCGAAGGAGCTGACCGAACTTTGGGACTTCAAATGAAATCGGTAGGCGAAGTAATGGGTATCGGCCGTTCGTTTCAAGAAGCCTTACACAAAGCAACTCAATCTTTGGAAATTAAAAGAAATGGGTTAGGAGCTGATGGAAAAGGATACACCAATTATGAGCAAATTATAGAAAAACTAACCTTTGCGAGTTGGGACAGAGTTTTTGTTATTTATGATGCGATAGCGATGGGAATTCCGTTGAGTCGTATTCATGAAATCACCAA
>CAMAWK010000140.1 GCA_945861915.1 Flavobacterium psychrophilum
AAACTGCAAAACTTGCAAGTTTTAATCGTGGGCGGTGGAAATGTAGGTTTAGAAAAATTGTCTTTTATGCTAAAATCGAGTCCAAATGCACAAGTTGAGGTCGTGGCTCCTAGATTTTTACCAGAGTTAGTTGATTTGGCAGCCAAACATCCTTCGGTAAAATTGACATCGAAAAAATTCAATCGTTGGATGCTTCGCAAAAGAAATATGGTCATTGCTTGTACCGACGATTTGAAAGTAAATAAACGAGTGTACGATTTGTGCCGAAAAAGATATTTGATTTGCAATATTGCCGATACGCCGCCTTTGTGTGATTATTATTTAGGTGGAATTGTAACCAAAGGCAACGTAAAAATTGCCATTTCTACTAACGGAAAATCGCCTACAACTGCCAAGCGATTGCGAGAGTTTTTTGAAGAAGTAATACCAGAAGACATCAATAAAATGGTGCAAAACTTAAACGAGTATCGCAAAACTTTGAAAGGAGATTTTGAGGAAAAAGTGCAGAAAATGAATGAAATAACAGAGAGTTTAAAGAATAAAGAAAATAGAGAATAGAATAAAGAAATAGAAAATGATAAAAACAGACATACTTATAATAGGAGCAGGACCAACGGGTCTATTCACGGTTTTCGAAGCAGGATTGTTAAAATTAAAATGCCATATTTTGGATGCTTTGCCACAACCGGGCGGACAATTAACTGAACTATATCCAAAGAAGCCGATATATGATATTCCTGGATTACCAGATGTTTTAGCAGGCGATTTGGTTTCTAATTTAATGGAACAAATCAAACAGTTTGAACCCGGTTTTACACTTGGAGAACGTGCAGAAACTATTGAAAAGCAAGAAGACGGAAGTTTTATTGTGACTTCTAATAAAGGAAAAAAATTCCACGCATCTGTGGTAGCGATTGCTGGTGGTTTAGGAAGTTTTGAACCTAGAAAACCATTGATTGAAGATATCGAATTTTATGAAGATAAAGGAATTAAGTACTTTATAAAAAATCCTGAAAAATTCAGAAACAAAAGAGTGGTGATTTCTGGAGGGGGCGATTCGGCTTTGGATTGGAGTATTTTCTTGGCAGATGTGGCTTCAGAGGTAACCTTGATTCACCGAAGAAACGAATTTAGAGGAGCTTTAGATTCAGTAGAAAAAGTACAAGAATTAAAAAATGCTGGAAAAATAAAAATGATTACTCCCGGAGAAGTCGTTGGCTTAAACGGAGCCGAACATTTAGAGTCTGTAGATGTTGATATTGAAGGTGCTCACCGAAATATCCCGACCGATTATTTTATTCCGCTTTTTGGATTAACACCAAAATTAGGACCTATCGCAGATTGGGGATTAGAAATTGAGAAAAACGCTATCAAAGTAAATAATGCCTTAGATTATCAAACAAACATTCCGGGAATTTTTGCCATTGGCGATGTGAACACCTACCCTGGAAAATTAAAATTGATACTTTGTGGTTTCCACGAAGCTACTTTAATGTGTCAAGCGGCTTATCAAATCATCAATCCGGGTAAAAAACACGTCATGAAATACACCACCGTTTCGGGTATTGATGGTTTTGATGGAACTCGAAAAGAAGCTCCTAAAGCTGTGGTTAAAGCGATAACATAATAACACACGATATTGATGTATAAATAGCCTTACCATTTGCAAGTGGTAAGGCTATTGTGTTACTTTGCAGTTCGGTTTTTAAAAAGTAATTTTCCAAAAGAGAGATAACAAATATGCCAAACATTCAAGAAGAAATAAAAAAACGAATTCTCGTACTCGATGGAGCGATGGGAACGATGTTGCAACGCTATAATTTTTCGGAAGAAGATTTTCGAGGCGAACAATTCAAAGACTTTCCACATTCTCTAAAAGGGAATAACGATTTGTTGTCTTTGACACAGCCACAAGCTATTGCCGATGTTCACGCTGCTTATTACAAAGCTGGAGCCGATATTGTAGAAACCAATACTTTTTCGGGAACAACCATCGGAATGGCAGATTATCATCTCGAAGAATTTGTTTACCAACTTAACTACGAATCGGCAAAAATTGCCCGAAAAGTAGCCGATGAATTTACTGCCAAAAATACAGAAAAACCTCGTTTTGTAGCTGGTTCTATCGGGCCAACAAACCGAACTGCCAGTATGTCTCCAGATGTAAATGATCCAGGTTACAGAGCCGTAACTTTTGATGATTTGCGCATTGCCTATAAGCAACAAGTCGAAGCCTTGCTAGACGGTGGTTGCGATTTATTATTGGTAGAAACTATTTTTGACACTTTGAATGCCAAAGCAGCACTTTTTGCCATCGAGGAAGTAAAAGACGACCGGAATATTGATATTCCAATAATGGTTTCAGGAACAATAACCGATGCTTCTGGAAGAACACTTTCTGGACAAACGGTAGAAGCGTTTTTGATTTCGGTTTCGCATATTCCGTTGTTGAGTGTAGGATTTAATTGTGCTTTAGGAGCCGATTTGTTAAAACCGTATTTACAAACTTTATCTCAAAACACCTCGTTCAACGTATCGGCACACCCAAATGCGGGATTGCCCAACGCCTTTGGCGAATACGACGAAACTCCCGAAGAAATGCAAGCCCAAATTCGCTCTTATTTAGACGATAATTTAGTAAACATCATAGGTGGTTGTTGCGGAACAACTCCAGAACACATCAGATTAATTGCTGATATTGCGAGGGAATATAAGCCAAGGGTTTCGGAGGCTAGGATGTAAATTATAAAAATGATGAAATGTTTAAAGTGATTTATAAGATTACATATCCAAACGGTAAAATTTATATCGGAAAAGATTTGACAGATACTTTAAATTATTTTGGAAGTGCTTCAAGCAAATTTATAGAAAAAGATTTTACAAGAGTGCAAAGGAAAGACTTAACAATAAGAAAGGAGATTTTATTTGAATCGGATAGTTTGACCGATAAAGATATAAATAAGAAAAAAGTTGAATTAATTCTTAAATATAAATCTAATAACCCATTAATAGGTTATAATCAATGGCCAAAATTTAAGGAATTTGATAATTTAGAAGAGTCGGATTTGGAATTATAAAGTTGAATATCTGAGAGGACGAGTATAGAAAATGAATAATTAGTTCCGTAGGAACGACCCATTTTGTAGCAACGAAATTTATTCCGTTGAAAAAAAAGAATTAAAATGACAGAAAAAAGAAGAAACCTAGTATTATCGGGATTAGAACCTTTAATCATTACACCCGAAAGTGTGTTTGTGAATGTTGGGGAACGAACGAATGTAACAGGTTCAAGAAAATTTCTTCGATTGATCAAGGAAGAAAAATACGATGAAGCATTGAGCATTGCCAAAGAACAGGTTGAAGGCGGTGCGCAAATCATCGATATTAATATGGATGAAGGTATGCTCGACGGCGAATATGCAATGACTAAATTCCTGAATTTAATCGCAGCCGAACCGGATATTGCCCGAGTACCCATTATGATTGATAGCTCGAAATGGGATATTATCGAAGCGGGTTTGAAAGTCGTTCAAGGAAAGCCTGTTGTAAATTCAATCTCGTTGAAAGAAGGCGAAGAAGCTTTTATTCACCACGCCAAGTTGATTAAACGTTACGGAGCTGCTGTGATTGTAATGGCTTTTGATGAGGTAGGGCAAGCTGATAATTATGAAAGAAGAATAGAAATTTGCCAACGCTCCTATGACATTTTGGTTCATAAAGTAAACTTTCCACCTCAGGATATTATTTTCGATTTGAATATTTTTCCGGTGGCAACCGGAATGGAAGAACACCGATTGAATGCTTTGGATTTCTTTAGAGGAACCAAATGGGTTCGGCAAAATTTACCTCACGCACACATCAGTGGTGGAGTGAGTAATGTTTCGTTTTCATTTAGAGGAAATGATACGGTTCGCGAAGCGATGCACTCGGTTTTCTTGTACCACGCCATTCAAAACGGAATGACAATGGGAATTGTAAACCCTGAAATGTTGTCTATTTATGACGAAATTCCAAAAGATTTATTAGAGCACGTTGAAGATGTGATTTTGGATAGACGTGATGATGCAACAGAAAGATTGTTGGATTTTGCAGAAAATGTAAAAGGCGATGTAAAAAGTAACGAAAAAGAAATTCAGGAATGGCGATTGGGAACCGTTCAAGAAAGGATTACTCATTCACTTGTAAAAGGGATTGATGCTTTTGTAGAAATTGATGTAGAAGAAGCGCGACAAGCAGCCACCAAACCTATCGAAGTTATTGAAATTAATCTGATGGCAGGGATGAATGTGGTTGGTGATTTGTTTGGATCTGGAAAAATGTTTTTGCCACAAGTGGTGAAATCGGCTCGTGTGATGAAAAAAGCGGTTGCCTATTTGTTGCCTTTTATCGAAGCTTCAAAGCAAGTTGGAGACAAACAAGGAAACGGAAAAATATTGATGGCAACCGTAAAAGGAGACGTTCACGATATTGGTAAAAATATTGTTTCGGTGGTTTTGGCTTGTAACAATTACGAAATCATTGACCTAGGTGTGATGGTTCCGCCAGAAAAAATTATTGCTGCAGCTATTGAACACAATGTCGATATTATTGGGTTAAGCGGATTAATAACGCCTTCTTTGGACGAAATGGTCTATTTAGCTAAAGAATTGGACAAAAGAGGAATGAAAATTCCAATCATGATTGGTGGAGCAACCACTTCTCGTGCACATACCGCAGTAAAAATTGCTCCGCAATACAGAGAAACCGTAATTCATGTCAACGATGCTTCGAGAGCGGTAACTGTTGCAGGAAATTTATTGGACGATAATAAAGAAAAATATACTGCCGATATTCGAACGGATTATGATGCTTTTAGAGAGGCGTTTTTGAATCGTTCTAGAGATAAAAACTTTTTAACAATTGAACAAGCACGTAAAAACAAGTTGCAATTCGACTGGGATAATTTTACTCCAGTGAAACCAAATATAATTGGAGAACAATTAATCGAAGTTGATTTAGATATTTTGGTTCCTTACATCGATTGGACACCGTTTTTTAGAACTTGGGAATTATTTGGAAAATACCCTGCGATTTTAACCGATGAGGTGGTTGGGGAACAAGCGACTTCTGTTTTTGCAGATGCTCAGGAAATGTTGAAAGTCATTTTAAAAGAAAAGAAATTACAAGCCAAAGGAATTTACGGAATTTTTCCTGCGAATCAAATCAATGATGATGATATTGAATTAACGGACGAAAACGGAAAACCACTACAAACATTTTTAACTTTGCGTCAACAATCGCAAAAAACTGCAGGAGCTCCAAATATTGCCTTGGCGGATTTTATTGCGCCAAAAGATAATGGTGTAGTCGATTATATGGGCGCATTTTGCGTAACAACCGGTTTTGGAGTAGACGAATGGGCAGCTGAATTCGAAAAAGAGTTGGATGACTATAATTCAATTATGGTCAAAGCACTAGCAGACCGATTTGCAGAAGCTTTTGCCGAATATTTACACGAAAAAATCCGTAAAGAAATATGGGGGTATTCGAAAGACGAAGTATTGACCAACGACGAAATGATTGATGAGGAATACAAAGGTATTCGTCCAGCTCCCGGGTATCCAGCCTGTCCTGACCATCTTGAAAAACCGACCATTTGGAAATTGCTCAATGTTGAAAAAGAAATAGGAGTAACTTTGACTGATAGTATGGCGATGTGGCCAGCTTCATCAGTGTCGGGTTATTACTTTGGAAATCCAGAAAGCAAGTATTTTGGTCTCGGAAAAATAAAAGAAGATCAAGTCATAGATTACGCTAAACGAAGAAATATCTCAACCGATTTGGCCAAAAAATGGTTGGGACCTAATATAGCAGATTAAAAAATAGTTTAAAGTTGAAATTTGTTTAAAGTTTAAAGTTTAAAGTCGTTCGAGAGAACCTTAAACCTTAAACCTTAAACTTCAAACTAAATAAGATGAAAGTAACTCAACATATAGAAAACGCACAAGGAAAACCATTGTTTTCTTTCGAAATTGTACCACCACAAAAAGGGAGTAATATCAAGGATTTATATGAAAATATTGATCCTTTGATGGA
>CAMAWK010000141.1 GCA_945861915.1 Flavobacterium psychrophilum
GAATTACCCGTACATTATTATTGACGACAATCAAGAAAGTGTTTTGAAAACAAAAGCCATTGCTGATAGTTTTTCAGAACTTGATTTCGTGGCTTCGGCAAACACCTACAGCGAGGGATTGCATCTTATTTTAGAGCATACGCCCAAATTAATTTTTCTCGAAATAGATCCTGCTGATAAAAAGAGTGAATTATCGCTAACTCTTATTAATGAGTTGTATCGGTATTTGACGGTGGTTCCTAAAATTATAATCACAACATCTAAAAAGGACTTGGCTTTTGATGCAATACAATATGAAGTAGCCGATTATTTAATAAAGCCGGTAGAAAGAATAGATTTGGTTAAATCGCTTTTAAAATTAAAAAAAGCCATTGTCGAAGACGAGGCGTATGTGGTTCAAAATACTGTTTTCGAAAGAGAGTCCAAAAACAAGACCGAATCGAATACAACAGCATTCGAGGAAAAAATAATTTCAAAAACAGAGCAACCACTTATATTATGTATTAAATCCTATGGCGATTACCGTTATATCGATGCTGCTGACATTTGTTATTTTCAAGCCGACAATAATTCTACCGATATTCACTTAAACAATGGTGAAATGGTGACTGCATTTAAAACATTGAAGCATTTTGAGAGTATTTTGCCCACTCCTTTTGTTAGAATACACAACAGTTATATTGTAAACCGAAACTACATTTCTAGAATTCATACAGGAAATACGGTATGTTACATTAAAAACTCCACTACAAAACTGCCTTTCTCTAAATCCTATAAGGCAAATGTAGATGCTATTATTTCTGATTTTTCTAGTGGGAATTACCTAGAAATCTAAGAATTTGTCATTTACCCAGATTTGGGTATCATTCACTATCAGACAACCACATTCTACCATATACCCCTTTGTTCATGGGGGTAAATCGAGGTATGCTATATACTTTTACATCGTATTAAGGCGTGAAACAATGTCTTTACTTATCAAACGAAAAAAAATATAACAATACAAAACCTCGAAATTATGAAAAGAATATTCTCAACATTCGGATTAACTGCGATAGTAATAATTTTAACATCTTTTACTACTCCAGAAACTACAAATACAATTGTAACTAACAACACCAACACAGAAGTTGTAAATGGTTCAGTTTTATCTAACAGAAAAATGGATGCTGTAACGGGTTCAGTTTTATCTAATAGAAAAATGGATGCTGTAACGGGTTCAGTTTTATCTAACAGAAAAATGGATGCTGTAAATGGTTCAGTTTTATCTAACAGAAAAATGGATTAATTTTTTTTAAATTTTTATTAAGGCTGTCAATTTTATTGACAGCCTTTTTTTATGTCAATAGTTTTACTATTTTTGAACATTCTCAAATCAAACTATTGAATAAGTTTTATTACATAACAATCCTCTTTTTAATATTGTTTGGTTGTACAAAAAAAAAATCAAACAATATTAGTCCTAATCCTTCTAGTGATAGTCTTTCCTTTTTTTTAGAAAAAGCATACGACTATGAACTCCAGACTACCAAACGTGAGAAATATATAAAAAAAGCATTTGAACTTGTATTGAATCAAGAAAACGATTCTATGCATCGAGTCAATTTATTCCGTGTTGCCAATCGTTATTTTAATATGGATAATTGGTCGGACTATAAAAAAGTGGTAGATGTTGCTTTGGAAAAATCCATCGTCAGTAAAGACAGTTTGAGTATTGCCAAAGCGAATAGTTATTTAGCTGATTTTTATGAAGTCAAAGGAGTTTCAGATACCGCCTATTTGAATTATTCTAAAGCCGAAAAAATATATTTAAAGTTAAATGACAATATAAATTTGGCAAAATGTAGGCTTAGAAAAGCTAGATTGCAGTACAATGAAAGTGATTTAAGGGGTTCTGAAATATCTGTATTCAACGCAATGCGAGCACTGAATGGTGAAAAAGAAAACATTGTTATTTATGATTCCTATAATATTTTAGGAACACTATATAATGATTTAGGTGAGTTTAGCAAAGCATTAGAGTATCATAATAAGGCATTAAATAGTATTGATGAGCAGACATCGCCCATAGAACTTCAACACAAAGCTTTGTCAATAAATAACATAGGGTTTGTTTATCAAACTAAGGGTCAACATCAGGAAGCGATAGTTTATTTTGAGAAAGCGTTGGCAAATAAAAGCGATTTAATTAAGTACAATCTTTTTGCTTATTCTGTATTTTTAGATAATTTGGCCTATTCTCGATTTAAGTTAAATGAATCTAAGGATTTGCCTGAGTTATTTTATGAATCCCTAAAATTGCGTGATAGTCTTGATTCTACCTTAGGAATTATAGGTGTAAAAATACATTTATCAGAATATTTTGCTGCTAAAAACGATACTGTCAAAGCACTCCAATATTCCAACGAAGCTCTTACGGCTGCAAGACTTTCAAAAAATAATCGAAATATATTACTTCCACTCAAACAATTGTCAGTTTTAGAACCTCAAAATGCGACAAAATATAACAAAGAATACATTCACATTAACGACAGTTTACAAAAGGCAGAACGAAGTATGGGAGAAAAATTCACCCGTATTGAGTACGAAACAGATCAAGTTTTAGCAGAAAATGTGAGTTTGACAACCAAAAACAGGAACATCGTTTATGCATTTGGAATTTCAATAATCATAATGCTATTTTTATATATCATTAGAGTACAAAAGGCAAAAACGAGAGAGTTATTATACAAACAAGAACAGCAAAAAGCAAATGAAGAAATTTATAATCTAATCATTTCGCAACAAAATAGTGTGGAAAAAACACGTTCACAAGAAAAAAAACGTGTAGCTCAAGAGTTGCATGACGGCGTTTTGGGTAGGATGTTTGGTGTACGAATGAATTTGGATAGTGCAAACGAAATTGTAGATGAGTCTGGAATAAGGGTACGAAATGAGTTTATTTTAGAGTTAAAAAACATTGAGCAAGATATTCGTGAAATTTCACACGATTTGAACAGGGAAAAGTCAGAATTAATTAATAACTTCGTGGCTATTGTAGAAGATTTGTTTGTTAAACAAAAAAAGACCTTCAAAACGACTTTAGATTATAGTATTGACCCTACTATAAATTGGGATTTGATAAGCAATGCTGTCAAGATAAATTTATTTCGAATTCTTCAAGAATCGCTACAAAATTGCAATAAGTACGCAAATGCAACTACAATTAATGTTGTTTTTAAACAAGGAAAATCAAAACTTAGTTTGAAAATTAGTGATGATGGGGTTGGCTTTAATGTAAATAAAGGCAAAAAAGGAATTGGTTTGCAAAACATGATTTCTAGAATGCATGAATGTCAAGGGACATTCGAAATTAAATCTGAAATAGGACAAGGAACAATCATAAAAGTATCTGTTCCGACATAAAAAAATCACAATGGACTCAACTCAAATAGAGAAAATAAAAAAAAATGTACTCACTGTAGACGATCATCCTTTTATATTAACTGGATATAGAAATACTATTACCCGATACATTCCTGAGCAATATGAGTTCCATATTGAAACTGCTAAGGATTGTCAATCTGCTTATGAAGTTATTACAAATCCTGAAGCCACTATTTTTGACTTTGCCTTTTTGGACATAAGTATGCCTCCTTATCCAGAAAAAAATATTCTTTCGGGGGAAGATTTGGCGATTTTGCTACACAATACAATGCCTAATTGTAAGATTATTTTACTTACAATGTATACCGAAATATTAAAAGTCAAAAATATCATCACCGCTATAAACCCTCATGGATTGATTATCAAAAATGATTTGGACTTTAAAGAACTCATTTTTGGTTTTGATAAAATAATGAATGATGAAATTTATTATAGTGAATCTATCAAAAAAATGATGGATGTAGAAAATATGGAACCTTTAGAAATTGATGTAATCGACAAAGAAATTTTGTTTCACATCAATAAAGGAACCCGTCCATCAGAGTTTACTAAGTATATTCCGTTATCAGCAGAGTCTATAGAAATCAGAAAAAAGAGATTAAAAAAATTATTGATTAACGAAGGAAGCGATACCGATATGATATTACAAGCCAAAAGTAGAGGTTTGTTATTCTGATTCTTAAAAAAACAAAAGGCATTTTCAAGAAGAATGCCTTTTTTATTTGTCATACTTTTATTCTTGACTTAACCCATTCCAGCCTCTAGCTTTTAATGGAATTTTAGTATTGGCTCGAGTTACTAAATGAATTCCTTCGCTTTCTTGTGTCATGTGACCAACAATTGTAAAATTTGGATTTCCTTTAATCTTATCAAAATCCTCAAGAGCAATCGTAAATAATAATTCATAATCTTCCCCGCCATTGATAGCTACTGTTGTGGCATCTAAATCGAATTCTTCGCAAACAGTCATCAATTGTGGGTCTAAAGGTAATTTGTCTTCATATAAATTGCAGCCCACCTTTGATTGTTTGCAAATATGCATAATTTCAGAGGACAATCCGTCTGAAATATCAATCATAGCAGTTGGTTTTATTTCCAATGCATGCAATAAAGTACGAATATCTTTTCGGGCTTCGGGTTTTAATTGGCGTTCAATTAAATAAGAATATCCATCCAAATCGGGTTGTGAATTTGGGTTTACTTGAAAGACTTGTTTTTCGCGTTCCAAAACTTGTAATCCCATATATGCTGCTCCAATATCGCCAGTTACAACCAATAAATCGCTTTGTTTTGCCCCATTTCTATATACAATTTCATTTTCATTTGCTTCGCCAATTGCTGTAATACTGATAATCATTCCTTTTTGAGATGAGGTGGTGTCTCCGCCAATTACATCTACTTTATATTCATTCGCGGCAAGCGTAATTCCGTCGAATAATTCTTCTAATGCTTCCAGCGGAAACCGATTAGAGACAGCTATCGATACCAAAATTTGCGTTGCCTTGGCATTCATTGCGCATATATCCGAAACATTGACTACAACCGCTTTGTATCCCAAATGTTTTAAAGGCATATAGCCTAAATCAAAATGGACTCCTTCAATCAATAAGTCAGTAGAAATGACTGTTTTTTTGGATGCAAAATCCAAAACCGCAGCATCATCTCCAATTCCTTTGAGAGTGGAAACTTGGTTTATTTCGAAATGTTTCGTTAAGTGATCTATCAAACCAAATTCTCCTAATTGAGCAATACTGGTTTTTTGAGGGTTTTTATCTTCAATCATTGTCATTGTGGGGGAACTACCTGTCCACCGTGGCGGAAGCAATCTTCGTTCGTTTTTATTAATTTATTTAAAAAATTTAAAGTGTAAAGGTACAAAGTTTTTTAGCCTCAATTTACGCTCATTTTTATAGATTTTTTTGCATCTTTATGGCTCATAATCACCAATGATTGTTTATAAAAATGATAAAAAGCATGAAAAATATTAAAATTACAACTCTTACTATCAATCCCTCTTTAGATAAATCGACTCACTTTACAGGTTTAATTGCCGAACAAAAAATACGTTGCGAAAAACCTAGATACGATGCAGGTGGTGGTGGAATAAACGTTTCGAAAGCAATTTTAAAACTAGGTCAAAATTCGCATTGTGTTTTTACTTCTGGCGGTTCGTCGGGCGAAATGTTAGAGGAATTAGTCAATAATCAAAAAATTGAGAGTACCGTTATAAAGACGAAGAATTGGACTAGAGAAAATTTCATAGCATTTGAAAACACATCAAAGGCACAATACCGATTCGGATTTTCAGGCAATGAATTATTAGAAACTGAAAAGGATAAAATTATCTCGGTTATCAAAGAATTAGAAACTGACTATTTAGTTATAAGTGGTAGTTTAAACGAAGGTTTGCCTTCTGATTTTTATCAAAAAATAGCTAAAATCGCCAAAGATTCTAAGATAAAAGTTATTGTAGATACTTC
>CAMAWK010000142.1 GCA_945861915.1 Flavobacterium psychrophilum
CTGCAGGTGCTACTTATACAGGTGGTACAGGAAATACTATTGTAGTAGATTATACGAATGTAGCTGCATCAGTTGGTGCTACTGTACAAGTAACTTGTGCAGCATCAAACGGAACAGGTTCTAGTCTTCCTAAAGTACTAAATGTAAAAAGAGTACTTTGTCCTATTAGATTATCAGGTTCATCTGCTAATGCATTCAGTGTAAAAGCATATCCAAATCCATCTTCATCTGAGTTCACAATCGAAACTTCTGCTAAAGGAGCGATGAGCGTGAAAGTATATGATATGCAAGGGCGTTTAGTTGAAAAAGCAAATACAAACAGAGTAGGTTCTAAATTAGCTGCTGGTACTTACAATGTAATTGTAAACCAGGGTGCTAACACAAAATCAGTTCGTGTGATTAAGAACTAATAATTTCATAATAAATTGTTTGTTAAGAGAGGCTGTCCAAATGGACAGCCTTTTCTTTATTAGAATAAATAGCATGAAAAATTTATTTTAAAGTTGAATTATAAAAATTTATAAGACATTAAATAAAAATAATTTATTCTAAAAAATCTAACATTATATTACCTATTTAATTTAAAAAAAAGAGGTTTATTATTTGTTAAATATAGAATAGAAACTTACATTTGCAACCGCTTAAAAAAGCAATAGTACGTTCTTTTTTGGAGAGTTGCCTGAGTGGCCGAAAGGACATGTTTGCTAAACATGCGTATGGGAAACTGTACCAAGGGTTCGAATCCCTTACTCTCCGCTTTAATTACCTTCGGGGTGTAGCGTAGCTCGGTTATCGCGCCTGCTTTGGGAGCAGGAGGCCGCAGGTTCGAATCCTGCCACCCCGACTGATTATTAAGTTATCTTAATTATCAATGGACGCATAGCTCAGCTGGATAGAGCACCTGCCTTCTAAGCAGGCGGTCGAAGGTTCGAATCCTTCTGCGTTCACAAATAAACCCACTGATTTTAGTGGGTTTTTTGATTTTTACTATGAACTACACCTATATTCTATTTTCAAAAAACCTGAATCAATATTACATTGGTCATACTTCGGAAGAAATAGAAAAACGATTGCGTAAACATTTATCAAACCATAATGGATTTACCTCAAAAGCTAAAGATTGGAAGATTGTATATTTTGAAAAATTTGAAACAAAATCATTAGCCTATAAAAGAGAGTTGGAATTGAAAAAATGGAAAAGCAGAGTCAAAATTGAAAAGTTAATTCAAGAAAGTAAGGAATAGCTAAACTCGATAAGGCATCCCGATTTTTAATCGGGACGGTCGAAGGTTCTCCCGAAAGCTTTCGGGATTCTGCGTTCACAAGCAAACCCACTGATTTCAGTGGGTTTTTTGGTTTTATTATGAACTACACCTATATCCTATTTTCAAAAAACCTGAATCAATATTACATTGGTCATACTTCGGAAGAATTAGAAGAACGATTACGTAAACATTTATCAAACCATAATGGATTTACCTCAAAAGCTAAAGATTGGAAGATTATATATTTTGAAAAATTTGAAACAAAATCATTAGCTTATAAAAGAGAGTTGGAATTGAAAAAATGGAAAAGCAGAGTCAAAATTGAAAAGTTAATTCAAGAAAGTAAGGCATAGCTAAGCTCGATAAGGCATCCCGATTTTTAATCGGGACGGTCGAAGGTTCTCCCGAAAGCTTTCGGGATTCTGCGTTCACAAGCAAACCCACTGATTTCAGTGGGTTTTTTGGTTATATTAATTTTGTGTTTTTAAAATTATTACTTTTACGAAGTCATTTAAAAAATCAACTGCAACATCATGAACAAAAAAATAGTAATCGTTTCAGCAACAAGAACTCCTATTGGAAGTTTTATGGGAAGTTTGTCTACAATTTCGGCTTCACGTTTAGGAGCAATTGCTATAAAAGGAGCATTAGACAAAATAAATTTAGATCCAAATCAAATTGACGAAATATTTATGGGCAACGTCATTCAAGCAGGAATTGGACAAGCTCCAGCACGCCAAGCTGCTATTTATGCTGGTTTACCTAATTCTGTTCCTTGTACAACTATCAACAAAGTGTGTGCCTCAGGAATGAAAGCTGTAATGATGGGAGCGCAGGCGATACAATCTGATGATGCTGAAATTGTGATAGCTGGAGGAATGGAAAACATGAGTTTGATTCCACATTATACCTATTTAAGAAATGGTCTTAAATTTGGACCTACTACCCTAATTGACGGATTACAAAAAGACGGTCTTTCCGACGCATTTGACAATAATGCTATGGGAGTACTTGCTGATTTGTGCGCTACTAAATATTCAATTAGTAGAGAGGATCAAGATAATTTTGCGATTCAATCCTATGAACGTTCAACAAAAGCCTGGGAAAATGGGAAATTTGATTCAGAAATAGTTCCCGTTTCTGTTCCTCAAAGAAAAGGAGAACCTTTAATTATTGATAAAGACGAAGAATTCACCAATGTTAACCTAGAAAAAATACCCTCTTTGCATCCTGTTTTTACTAAAGAAGGGACTGTAACGGCTGCCAATGCCTCAACTATAAATGATGGTGCTGCTGCCTTGATTTTGATGAGCGAAGAAAAAGCAAAAACGTTGGGATTAAAACCTTTAGCTTATATTCGAGGCTATGCCGATGCTGCTCAAGAACCCACTTGGTTTACCACAAGCCCATCACTAGCTATCCCAAAAGCACTAGAAAAAGCAGGTGTTTCGATAGAATAAGTTGATTTTTTTGAATTGAACGAAGCGTTTTCGGTGGTAGGTTTAGTCAATTCAAAGCTCTTACATTTGGATAATTCTAAAGTAAATGTGAATGGAGGAGCCGTTTCTTTAGGACACCCTTTAGGTTGTTCTGGCGCTCGAATTATTGTTACACTTTTGAACGTTTTAGAACAAAACGAGGGGAAAATTGGTGTGGCAGCTATCTGTAATGGTGGCGGTGGTGCTTCGGCTATTGTTATTGAAAGAATTTAAATATCAATTAAAATTTACAAATTAAAAATTTAACTCGTACTTTTAATTTTTAATTCGGAATTTTTAAATTTAATTGTACTACATGTTCGGAATTTGTAATCTAGCCATTATTCCACTTCGATTAGAGCACAGCGATAAAAGCGAAATTGTTTCTCAAGTTTTGTTTGGAGAACATTTTGAAATCATCGAACAATTCAAACAATGGTATCGCATCAAGTTGCATTATGATTCTTATGAAGGCTGGATTGATTCTAAACAAATTCAATTAATTTCCGAATCTGATTACAATCAATTATCCAAAGATGCTATAATTTTAAATGGCGATTTAATAGAATACATTACCTCTTCTTCTAATTTTTTATTACCGATTCCTTTGGGGTCTTCGTTGTCATTTTTAAATCATGCAGAAATTAACAGTTTCAATTATAATTTTGAAGGAACAAAAATTAGCGGGATAAAATCGAAAAAAGAACTACTGAATACTGCGTTTATGTATTTGCACGCTCCTTATTTATGGGGCGGAAAAACTCCTTTTGGAATTGATTGTTCGGGTTTTACACAAATGGTTTATAAACTCAACGGATATAAATTAGACCGAGATGCATCGCAACAAGCCTTGCAGGGAGAAGCACTTAGTTTTATAGAAGAAAGTGAACCTGGAGATTTAGCCTTTTTTGATAACGAAGAGGGAAATATCATTCATGTAGGTATCATTATGAAAGACAATTATATTATTCACGCGAGTGGAAAAGTACGTGTTGACAGATTGGATCATTTAGGTATTTATAACCCTGAATTAAACAAGCACACCCACAAACTCAGAGTGATTAAAAAGATAATCTAAGTTTTCATAAAATAGTCAAAACTAGTTTCAAAACTTGCTGAAACTGTTCTTCCTTAGAAATAATAGAATTATCAAACTCAACAGCATCGTTAGCTTTAATTAGCGGAGAATCCTCACGATGAGTATCAATATAATCTCGTTCTTCAACGTTTTGCAAGACTTGCTCAAAAGTGACCGTATCTCCTTTTTTTTGCAATTCTTTGAATCTTCTTTCGGCTCGTATCATTGAACTGGCAGTCATAAATATTTTCAATTCTGCATCGGGAAAAACTACGGTTCCAATATCTCTACCGTCCATAACAATTCCTTTGTCCTTGCCCATTTTTTGTTGTTGTTCAACAAGTTTAGTGCGCACTTCGGAAATTTCAGCTACTTTGCTTACATAATTAGAAACTTCAAGGGTTCTAATTTCAGTTTCAACATTAGTCCCATTAAGATACATTTCGGAAAAACCCAACTCTGGATTGAACTTGAAAGCTAATTTGATAGAAGATAAATTTTGTATTAAAGATTGTGAATCAAAAAAATCAACATTAATAAATTTATTTTGCATGGCAAACAAAGCCACCGCACGATACATAGCTCCCGTATCAACATAAACATAGCCTAAATATTTGGCTAATTCTTTAGCTAAAGTACTTTTTCCGGTTGAGGAAAATCCGTCAATGGCAATGGTAATTTTCTGATTCAATTTTCTATTTTTTTATTCAAATATACAAAACTATTTACTCTTGAAAGTTAATCGTCAACCCAAAAAGGCTCGTGTTTGCCGCCAAAGTATATCTTGAATAAGAGTAATTGAATTTTAATGAATTGAATTTAAGTCCGAAACCTACCGAGATTCCAGAAAAATTACGTTGTTCTAAAATTCGCAGTTCTTCGGCTCGTCTAAAATTGTAGCCTAACCGAAGATTGAATGATTTTTTTGGAAATAGCTCCACTCCAAAAATCATGTGTCGAATGGCATTACCAAAAATAGACACTTTTTTTTCGGATGAACTTCCGTCAAAAGAAGATTCTGATTGTGCAGGATTCACAAAAGACACATTCCATTGTTGCAAATTTTCTACAGTAAGATGCCAGCGTATAGGAACATGTTCTAATTCTTGAGAAACTCCCGCCATAATCTCTAGAGGCAATTTTTCATTAGTACCATTATAGGTTGAGATTTGAGTTCCAATATTTCTAATAACAAAAGCCCAATTCACATCATTGGGCTCATCAATATAAATAGCCCCTAAATCGATTGCTCCTCCGAAAGAATTGTATGATTCTAAAGTAGATGAAATGAGTTTTGCATTCGCCCCAAGATAGAGATTTGAATTCGGCACATTATAGGCATATCCTAAAGAAAGAGCTATTTCGCTGCCAGTAAATGGGGAAGTTGCCTGACCGTTTTCGTCATAACCTTCAAAATCCCCATTTACATAGTTGACTCCAGCTTGAAACGTTTGATAATGCCGATCATAAGTGTATGCATACGAAGCTGTTCCGTAACTTAATTCACCAAAAAGACTTCCATAATTCAACGCCAAATGATTATGCATTTCTTCATTTATAGTAGCTGGATTAAAATGGGCTTGATTGACATCGTTATCATAAATGGTAATTACTTTTCCACCCAAAGCAGCTTGTCTGGGAGAAGTAACTAAATTCAAAAATTGATAGATTGACTTCCCTCCTATTTGTCCGTAGGACAAAGAGCAAAACAAAATAAGTTGGAAAAGTAAAAATCTATGTTGCATAGTTGAATGGACAAATCTGTTATTTAAACGCAATAGTAAGAATAAAATTATACTGATTTTTTGTCATTTGTTGAATGCAATTCATTTTAAACCGAACTAAATAAAAATTCCATTCGTTAAAGCGAATGGAATTGTATTTTAGACCAAAACATTACAAATTTTTAGCGTTTATAACTTTTTGATTGGTAACAGCAATAGCTAAAACATCACTCATTTCTTTTACATAATGAAAAGTTAGCCCGTTTAAATATTCAGGTTTTATCTCGTCAATATCTCTTTTGTTTTCATGACACAAAATAATTTCCTTGATGTTGGCTCTTTTTGCTGCTAAAATTTT
>CAMAWK010000143.1 GCA_945861915.1 Flavobacterium psychrophilum
GAATGGAAACGATGGTTGGCACCAATGATGGATTCGAAATTGCCGAAGTCGATCTCAAACTTCGTGGTCCAGGGGACTTAATGGGAACGCAACAAAGTGGCGTTTTGAATCTACGAATCGCTGATTTAGTTAGAGATAGGGATATTTTACAATTGGCTCGTAATTATGCCATAAAAATCCTTAAAGAAGATGCAACCATGCAAAATCCAGAACATGCGAGTATGCGTTTAGCCTATTTAGAACTGACTAAAAAGGCAACCATTTGGAATTATATTAGCTAAAAATTTAAAAATAAAAAATTAACAAAAATGACTTCGTACAACCCAAAAGAATGGATTAGTTTTATTTTCAATATAAGCAAAGCCGAAACAATTCGGAAGCTACTTCCGATGATGTTTATTATCGGAATATACTCAGGAACAGTGGCTTATGTTGAAATCGAATATTGGCATTTGCCCGAAACAAGTTCGGTAAAAAACATCTCGGTTATGCACAGTTTATTAGGATTTGTATTGTCGCTGTTACTGGCATACCGAACCAATACTGCATACGATCGCTGGTGGGAAGGTCGTAAAATGTGGGGCGGATTAGTAAATAGTAGCCGAAATTTGGCCTTGAAGTTGGGAGCTATTTTGACTTCTGAAAATGATTTGCATTTTTTTAGAAAAATGATTCCTAGTTATGCTTTTATTTTGAGTAAACATTTGAATGACCAAGATACGGCGAAACAATTATTTGATGATGTCGATTTAGAAATTGATCACTACAAACACCGCCCGAATCAAGTAGCCAAAATGCTATTCCAAAAAACAAATGATTTGTATGTTTCAAAAAAAATTACAGGCGACCAACTCATTATTTTAAATAATGAGTTGCAGTCATTCACCGATATTTGTGGTGCTTGTGAACGAATCAAAAACACTCCTATCCCCTATTCTTACAGTGCTTTTATCAAAAAATTTATTTTTATTTATGTCCTCACTTTGCCGTATGCTTATGTGTTTATTTTAAGCTATTTAGTAATTCCTGTGGTAGTGTTTATTTTTTATGTTTTGGCTAGCTTAGAATTAATTGCCGAAGAAATTGAAGATCCTTTTGGAACGGATGCTAACGATTTACCTACTAAAAAAATAGCCGAAAACATTAAAAAACATGTGGAAGAATTGCTTTAAAAATTGAACTAAAAAACCCTAATTTGTTTCCTACTCCAAATAGCAATTCTTATATTTGCGCTCAAGACAAAAAATAAAACTGTCGATACCTAAATACACTAGATTCTCAAATGAAAATATCATACAACTGGTTAAAACAATTCGTAAAAATAGATTTGAAATCCGAAGAAACAGCTGCTTTATTGACCGATTTAGGTCTTGAAGTAGAAGTAGTCGAAAAATATCAATCTGTAAAAGGAGGATTAGAGGGAATTGTTATCGGTCATGTTTTAACTTGTATTCCGCATCCAGATGCAGATAAATTGAAGGTAACAACGGTAGATTTAGGCGATGGCATTCATGTTCAAATTGTGTGTGGAGCACCTAATGTTCAAGCGGGTCAAAAAGTAGCCGTTGCCACCATTGGAACAAATTTGTATGACAAAGAAGGAAACACTTTTCAAATTAAAAAAAGTAAAATTCGAGGCGAAGAAAGTCACGGAATGATTTGTGCCGAGGACGAATTAGGACTTGGTGAAAGTCACGATGGAATTATGATTTTGGATGCGAGTTTAAAAGCAGGAACAGCTGCGGCCTCTGTTTTTAAAGTAGAAAATGACGAGATTTTTGAAATAGGTTTAACGCCCAACCGTGCCGATGCGATGAGTCATCTAGGAACAGCCCGTGATTTAAGAGCTGGATTATTGCAAACAGGAATCAAGGTAGAATTAATTTCGCCATCAGTAAGTAGTTTTAGAATTGATAAAAGAACCTTTAAAATTAATGTCAATGTCAAAGATTCTAAATTAGCACCACGCTATTGCGGAGTAACTATTTCGGGCGTTACTATAAAACCTTCGCCTTCTTGGTTGCAAAATAGATTACAGTCGATTGGATTGAATCCGAAAAATAATATTATTGATGTAACTAATTATGTGCTTCATGAGTTGGGACAGCCACTTCACGCTTTTGATGCAGCTAAAATAAACGGAAAAATTAGTGTAAAAACACTTCCAACAGGAACCAAATTTACCACACTTGATGCAGTCGAAAGAACCTTGCACGAAGAAGATTTAATGATTTGTGACGATGCAGGACCGCTCTGTTTGGCTGGTGTTTTTGGTGGAAAAAATTCCGGAGTTTCAGAAACTACGACTTCTATTTTTCTGGAGAGTGCTTATTTTAATCCGGTTAGTGTTCGAAAAAGCGCTAAAAGACATCAATTAAATACCGATGCTTCTTTTAGATTTGAAAGAGGAATTGATCCAACTATTACGGAATATGCCTTAAAACGAGCCGCTATATTGATACAAGAAGTGGCTGGAGGTGAAATTACATCTGATATTATTGATATTTATCCAAAAAAGATTGAGGATTTTCCAGTGTTTTTGAATTTCGATAATGTTAAAAAAATAATTGGTCAAGAATTGCCGAAAGAAATTATCAAAAACATTCTAGCATCTTTAGAAATCAAAGTCAATAGTGTATCAGATGCAGGATTGGGATTGGTAATTCCTGCCTATCGAGTAGATGTACAACGAGAAATCGATGTGATTGAAGAAATTCTGCGAGTATATGGTTACAATAACATTAAGTTTTCGGATAAATTGAATGCGACTGTTTCTATCGCACCAAGAACGGAAGATTATAAAGTGCAAAACATTATTGCTACCCAATTAAACGGACAAGGATTTCATGAAATGATGGCCAATTCGTTGACGACATCTTCTTATGTTCAGCTTTCGGAAATGTTACAATCAGAGCACAATGTTATGATGCTTAATCCGTTGAGTGCTGATTTAGCTGCCATGCGACAATCCTTATTATTCTCTGGTTTAGAAGCAGTTTCGTATAATAGTAATCGTAGAAACGCCGATTTAAAATTATTTGAATTTGGCAAAAGCTATCATAAATTTTCAACTGGTTACGAAGAACACAAACATTTAACGGTGTTTGTAACAGGAAATCGAACTCAAGAAAGTTGGACAAACACGCAAAACCCGTCTGATTTCTTTTTGTTCAAAGGCTATGTAAATGGAATCCTTAGCAGACTTGGGATTCAAAAAACACAAAACACTCCCATGACTACCGATGTTTTTTCGGAAGGAATAGCCATTCGAGTAGGCAATGAAATTATCGTAGAATATGGTGTGGTCAAAAAATCTATTTTGAAACATTTTGATATTAAACAAGAAGTTTTGTTTGCTGATTTTAATTGGGATGTGATTTTAAAATTACTTTCTAACAAAATAAAATTCAACGAAATCCCAAAATATCCTGAAGTTCGTCGAGATTTATCTTTATTATTGGACGATTCTGTGACATTTGATTCTATTTATTCTCTTGCGCGTCAAACTGAAAAATCGTTGTTAAAAGACATCCATTTGTTTGATGTGTATAAAGGAAACAATTTACCTGAAGGTAAAAAATCCTATGCGGTAAGTTTCACGATTCAAGACACCACTAAAACCTTAACCGATGTTCAGATTGATAAAATCATGAGCAAATTACAAAAGAATTTAGAAACAGAATTGGGAGCTAGTTTGAGGTAAGCTATCTCAAATATTTGCAAAAACATAAATCCCGACTTTTTAAAAAAGTCGGGATTTATGTTTTTAGTTAGATTTAAAAAATGTTGTTTAATTAGGATATTTGGTTTTATCCAAATGATCTGTTTTTTTTTCTAATTCAACTTTGGTACTATATCCGTCTCCGTCGTCATCTATGTCTAAAAAGTTAGGAATATCATCCTCATCAGTATCATCAGCATAACGAATAGTATTTACTGGGAAATCTGGATAATTCGTTTTATTAAGAAAACTATACATATATCTATCTGGTAAATTACTATTTTCAGAGAAATCCTCTTGGTAATTAGGAACTCCATCTCCATCACTATCCAGTCTAGAAATAGTGTATAATTTAAAACTAAAAACTAGAGATGAATAACTTGGAATAGAACCCGCGCTAGAATTATAATATGCTAAACCTGAAGGAAGAAACATTACTCCTGCTCCAAAATCAGAGTAAGAAATTGTTCCATCCCCGTTACCAGTATAACTTCCTGGTTTGAATTGAGGAAATATTTCGCTCCAGCCTCTAATTGTATTTAATAAGCTTAGGTGTTGTGTAGGAATAATAACTTCTTCAAAATTGGTTGCCGAAACCGCTCCATCTGTAGCACTTTTCAAATAACTCCCTGAATAAGCTGCAAAAACAGCATCAGTGTTGGTAGGAGAATCTTCATCTCTAGATCCTTGTCTTAATACTAAATAGTTTATTATATAATTTGTATTGTGAAGTCTAACCGGTCTTTCTTTTAATTCGTATTGTTTCTGGTCTTTAATTGATAACTTATTTACTTCACACTTAATTGGATTGTCAGTTTCAGTAGTGATTAAAGATAAATCTGAGAGTCTAATTTCTGTATCACTGATAATTTCCAAAACGGCACCTATTTTGGTTAATCCATCTTCTTTATAAATTTCATCTCCAACCATAAGTTCCTTAGTAAAAACTGTACCAATTCCTTTTATGATGTCTGAGTCTATAGAAGCTTCAATTTTTCCAGTTTTTACTAAAGGAGCAAATGATATATTAAAATCATCATCAACATAAAAAATATAATATGATTTTAAGTAATCTTCTATTGTATTGAACTCTTCTGCATATTGAACCGAATACTCTCTAGGTGGGGCAATAGAAATAGGATCGTCTTTCTGGCAAGAAAATAATACAACAGTTGCAAGTAAGATGGTAAAATATATTTTAAATTTGTTCATTATAATAGCAGATTTTTTAAAGTGCGCAAGATACAATATTGATTTATTTTTGTAAACTATTTAACTTCTATTTTGGAAAATTTATGAGAATAGACAAATATTTATGGTGTGTTCGGTATTACAAGACACGAAATATGGTTACCGAAGCCTGCAAAAAGAATCATATAACAGTAAACGGTCTGGTTGCAAAGCCATCCAAAGAAGTGTTTCCTACTGACAAAATCACCTTTCGAAAAGATCAAATTACCCAAATCATTACCGTTTTGGACATTCCCGAAAATCGTGTAAGTGCTAAATTGGTTGATATGTATCGAAAAAATGAAACTCCCGAAGAAGTGTATGAACATCTTGAACTGCTGAAACTATCCAAAGAACATTATCGAAAAAATGGAGAGGGTCGACCAACTAAGAAAGACCGAAGAGATATTGATGATTTTGGAAACCAATCATCCGAAGAAGATTTTTAATCGATTTAATTCGAATTATACTTTGGTTTTTCACTATTCTCAATTCTAATACCGATTAGCAATATATAAGATTCCAATAAATTGTAATCAATATATTGTCTATCGGCATTAACAATTGTAAAATTTTAAAAAGAATTAGAACATTTTAAAATTACAATTGGTATAATTTCTTTTCTATCTTTGAAAAAAAATGCTATGAACAAAAACATCATCTTATCGCATCAAAAAATTGAGCATACCATAAAAAGAATTGCTTATCAAATTTATGAAACCTTTGTAGATGAAGATGAAATTGTTATCGCTGGAATTAACACCAACGGTTTTGTATTTGCCGAAAAAATTACGGAGGTCTTGAAAACAATTTCTAGCCTAAAAGTGTCGCTTTGTGAAGTTGAAATTAATAAACAAAATCCTGAATTAGCCATACAAACCTCGCTTACAAAAGAGCAATATTCAAACAAAGGACTTGTACTTGTTGATGATGTTCTTAATTCTGGAACTA
>CAMAWK010000144.1 GCA_945861915.1 Flavobacterium psychrophilum
GATATTTTCGTCTTGAAATAAGGTATTGAAATTGCCATTTAGAATCAAATTACAAGGTTGGTCCTGGATGGTTTTTTTGGGAGTCATGATAATTATTTCATCACTTAATTGAATTGCCATATCAATATCATGTGTAGAGAATAGGATACATTTTCCAGTTTCTTGAGTTAATTTTTTGAGTAGTTTAAGCAACGAAACTTTGTGTTGTAAATCTAAATGGGTGGTAGGTTCGTCTAAAATTAATATTGAAGTATCTTGAGCTAAAGCTCTTGCAATCAGTACAATTTGCAATTGTCCGTCGCTAATTTCATCATGTTTTTTAGAAACTAAATGTTCAATTTGTGTGAGTGCAATGGCTTCATTAATTTTTGAAAAATCAGTTTCAGTTAATGTGCCAATCCAGTTGGTGTAAGGCTGTCTTCCTAGTGCAATCAGTTCAAAAACGGTTAGATTACTTGGTGGTAATTTCTCTGTCAAAACAACGCTAAGGTTTCGCGAAATAGTCAAGGCGTCTAGTTTGTGGATATTTTTTTTATTCAAAAAAACGGTACCTGAAAGTGGTTTCTGAATTCCTGTGAGTGTTCGTAATAATGTTGATTTTCCAATGCCATTAGCACCTACAAGCGCAATTAGTTTCCCTTTTTCTAAATTTAAATTTAGATTTTGGGCAATAATTTTTTGTTTCTTTTTATGAGAATATCCAATACTAATTTGGATAGTTTGTAAGATGATTTTGTCTTCCATTAATACAACATTTTTCTATTTCTTACTAATAACCAAATCACAATGGGCGCACCAAAAATAGAAGTTACTGCATTTATTGGCAACGTTAAATCGCTTCCTGGAACTTGTGAAATACTATCACAAATAAGCATGATTATCGCTCCAAAAAGCAGATTACTCCAAAAAAGTATCGAATGATTACTAGTCTGAAAAACCATTTTGGCAATATGCGGCACAGCCAATCCAATAAAAGCAATTGGTCCAGCAAAAGCAGTAATACTTCCTGCTAAAATACTGGTAGCAAAAATAATGAGCAACCTTGCTTTTTTATAATTCATCCCAAGACTTCTAGCATAATTTTCACTCAGCAATAAAGCATTCAACGCTTTGACATTTAAAAGACTTAAAAATATACCAATGGCAACACAAATTGATAAAATTACTATGGATGACCAAGACAAATTCCCTAAATTCCCTAAAGACCAAAAAGTGAATTTTTGTAACTGTTCGGAAGTACTAAAATAGGTTAAGATACTAACAATCGCATTGGTTAAACTCCCAAACATTAAACCAACGATTAATATCGACATGGTGTCTCTTAATTGTTTTGAAATGGCTAATACAGCCAAAAAAACAATACAACTTCCAGCACTCGAAGCCAAAATAATTCCATAAGACGATAGCAAAATTGAAGCTAAAAATGGTGGTAAAAAGCCTGCTCCCAAAATGACTATGGCTACTCCCAAACTTGCACCTGAGCTTAATCCCAAAACATAAGGTCCAGCGAGTGGATTTCTAAATAAAGTTTGCATTAGTAAACCACTGATGGATAATCCCATGCCAACAAGAATAGCGGTAATGGCTTTTGGTAATCGGTAATTTAGAATGATATATTCCCAAGATTCTTTACTTGCAGTAGAACCGCATACACTTTTAAAAACTTCTTTCACTGGTATCGAAACCGATCCTAAACTGATGTTCAAAACCAATAAAAATAGTAATGACAGCATCAAAAAAGTGAATAGAATAGTATTTCGTTTTGTAAAATTCAATTTAGTCTAGTTTATGAAAGAAAAAAGGTTTATAATTAGATAATAATTCAGGATGCAAAATTTTGATTAAATCTTTCAAAACCAAATCAGGTCGAGTAGGGGATAGTTCAAAATAAATTATACCACCCTTAGCTCCTTTTTTTACTCCATACGAATATACTTTTTTATTTTGAAAAGCTTCAAATTCAGAATAATGAAGATTGGTATCTTTTAACTCTTTCAGACTTGAATAATTTCCGGGAGCAATCCAAAAATCTGCATGTTGCGCTTTTTCTAAAACCGTTTCAAATGGCAAGGATAAACTGCCAGTTCCTTTTGAATTTGCCCACAAATACTTGGATTGTGCTTCTTTCAAAAACAAGGCAGCCCAACTGTCGCCTTGAGGAACATACCATTGATTTTGATACATTTCGCCACATAAAATCGTGGGTTTAGTCGTTGCTTTTTTTGCTAACTCCAAAGTGTTTTTATATTCTTTTTCGATAGTAGAAAAAACAGTATTTGCTTTTGATTCTAATCCGTACAAAGCACCAAAAAACTGAATCCATTCGGCTTTTCCTAATGGAGATTGCTCTGTCCAATCGCCATTAAACATCACTTTTAATCCGCTTTTTTGTAAATTATCCAAAGTGGGATTGTTATTATTTAACCCAAAACTGACAATTAAATCTGGATTCATATCAAGTAAAACTTCCGTATTTAAGCTTTCATTTCTACCTACTTCTCGAATTTTTTTGGAATCAATTAATTTTCTGGTTTTCTCAGAAGAAATATAATCGGTATTCGGAAAACCAATCAACGTATTCTCGACTCCCAATAATTCTAGGGCTGGAATGTGAGTAGTTGAGGTAACAACGATTGATTTTATGGGGACTTGTATGGTGGAGAATTGTTTTAAACTATCAGGAATAATTCCGTTTTTTTCTTGAAGAATGTAGGTAAAACTTTCTTTGGCTTCTGGCCAAGGATTGGTGATTTTTATAATTGAAAAACCGTTGTATTTGTAAATTTCTAGTCCTTTGGCATATCGAATGTTGTTTTTTGAAGGTTCATTTTTTGGCTTGTTAACTATTTCGTTTTGTTTGCAATTAGCAAAAAAAAGTAAAGTTAAGATAGCTAAGAATTTCAAAAAAAATGATTTCATACAAAAATTTAAAGAAACGCAAAGGTATATTTTATCTGTTTTATAAATCAAGTTTTATTTTTTTATTCCAATCTATGGATTACATTTGCGCCGTATTGAGGTTGCTTTTTTGATTTTTCAAATTAGCATTAAAAGGGAATCAGGTGACAGATTGCAGATTAAAGATTGTAAAAAATCTTAAATCAAAAATCTTAAATCCCGAGCTGTACCCGCAACTGTAAGCTATTAAAGCTTGTTGTTATCTACAAAACCACTGTTTCGAAATTGTAGATTTTAGAATTCAGATTTTAGATTTAATCTAAACTCAAAAATCCTAAATCTAAAATGGAATGGGAAGGTAAACAACAAGACGCAAGCCAGGAGACCTGCCTAATGCATCGAGTATCAAACTTTCGGGAAAAAAGGTTTGGGTATGGGTCATTCTATGCTTTTATCCCATTTTTATTATTAAAAATGTTTTATTAAAATGAACAAAAAAAATGTTTGTATTGGTGCGTTATTCGTACTAATCACTAGCTGTGCTTTGGCACAAAAAAGTGACACGATTGTGTCTAAAATTCAATTAGATGAGGTGGTAATTTCTGATTCTAAATTTGCTCTTCCCAAAGAAAAATCAGGAAAAGTGATTGTTAAAATCACTGCGCAGGATTTGGCTAAAAAATCCGGTCAGTCTCTCGCAACAGTATTAAGTTCGGTAGTTGGATTGGAGATTAATGGAAATCAGAGTAGTGCAGGAAATGTAATAGGGTATTACATTCGAGGAGCAAGAAGTCGTCAGTCTTTGATTATTATCGACGGAATTCCAGTTTCAGATGCATCTGGAATTAATTTAGATTATGATTTACGATTGCTTCCTGTTGACCAAGTGGAGAGTGTCGAAATCATGAAAGGAGCTTCAAGTACTTTATACGGATCTGGTGCGGCGGCTGGTGTAATAAATATTAAATTAAAGAAGTCTACCAAAAAGAATGTTTCAGGTACTATATATTCAAATTTGGGTACACAAACTACAGCAGCAGATAAAAAAACGAATCCTGCAGAATACAATCAGGGATTTAGTTTTGGTGCAAATGCCGAAAAATTCAATTACTATTTTGGGTTAAATAATACTGAAATAAAAGGAATTTCAGAGGCTAAAGGTATTGATTTCGAAGAAGATCGATTTTCGAGATTGAATTCATTAATCAAATTTGGGTTTACACCATCCAAAAAATTGGTTTTGGATTTTTATGCTAATTTCGATAAAGTTAAGAATGAATTTGATTCGGGTTCTTTCGCAGATAATTTAGAAAATTATAACGATTCTGAACAGTTTAGAATTGTTTTCTCGCCTAAATATAAGTACAATAACGGAGAATTAGTTTTAAATACTAGTGCCAATTTAATTGAGCGAGAATATTTCCGTTTTGGCGGAATTACTAACTATAAATCCCGAAATACAAATGCAGATTTGTTCAATAAATACACTATAAATTCTGAATTGTTTTTTGTGACTGGTATACAATTTCAGTTTCATGAAATGTCTATAGAAAGCTTGTATTTAAATATTGATAATGAGGTAGCTAAGTTCAACCTAATTGATCCTTATTTAAATTGGGTTTATACGTCTAATATTGGTTTGAATATAAATGCGGGTGCGAGATTGAATATTCATAGTAATTATGGAAATCATTTAGTGTACTCGATTAATCCCTCCTATACTTTTAAATACAGTTCCTTTAAAATTATAAGTTCTTACAGTACCGCTTATATCACGCCAAGTTTGTATCAATTGTTTGAAGGTTCTGCCGGTAATTTAGCTTTAGAAGCCGAAGAAAATGCTACTGTTGAAGCGGGTTTTGAAATCAAATTATTAAAAAATAAACTTAATTTTAGTTCAGTCGCTTTTTATAGAGAGGAAGAAAACGCAATAGAATATTATTCAGATCCTATTACTTATGAGGATTCTTATTTTAATGCAGCTAGAAAATATAACGCTAAAGGAGTGGAGACTTCAATTGCTGTAGCAATTACAAAACAATTAGATTTTAAGGCTAATTATACTTTTAGTGAAGTTGAAAATAAATCTGTAAACAATACGTTTTCAAGCATTAAAGCAAACTTGTATAATCCAAAACATAAAGTAAATGCAAGTTTAGATTATCAAATTTCAAACAGAACTTATTTTGGAATTAACTACCAATATTTAGATAAGAGAGATGGATTTTCAGGCTACCCACCAGTTGTTGAAGTTTTAGATGCGTATCAGCTAGTAAATACTTCGGTTAAATATGAATTAATCAAAAATAGAATAACGGTTTTCGGAGCAGTGTCTAATATTTTTAATGAAGACTTTGTAGAAGTTGTTGGTTATAATACAAGAGGTAGAAATTTTAAATTGGGCTTGAATATCAATTTATAAGTGTGCTTTGAATTTTAAAACAAAAAAGGCTTTCATCACTGAAAGCCTTTTTGATTTTTATTATTTTCTATTTCAATAATTTTGACAAACCCTCTGGAACTTTTTCAAGATACATTTGGTTTTGAAATTCATGAATTGATTTAGAGTTGCTTACGGATTTAAATTCTACCCCTGCAGTTTGAGGTTTTAACCTTGCAGTTACTCCTGTAATTTTTGCGATGGCTGTGCTTAACAAAGGCTCTGATGTTGAACCAAGTACTCCAAGATTAGTTGCAATTGCTTCTTTTTGTTGAAAATTTGGAACTAATCCATTTTGATAATCTCCAAATCCTAAAGCATTAACAATTTTCAAAACAATAGGTTGCATGGCGTATCGATGATTCGGATTTCTATTTTCTTTATCAAAAGTCGGTGAATCATACAAAGTAATAGAACCAACATTTTTGCCTATTGTTACATCGCCAATTTGAACCACATTTATAAAAGGTTTTAATCCATTGATGACTAATTCACTGGCAGAAGCCGAACCTCGTGTAGTAAGAATATAAACTTTACTCATATT
>CAMAWK010000145.1 GCA_945861915.1 Flavobacterium psychrophilum
GGAGGCATTTCTGCCCAATTATTAGCAAACATTTGTTTTTTGTATGCCGCAATATGTGAGTCTATTTTGGTTTTACTAATCTTGTCGGCTTTGGTAAAAATAATGCAAAACGGAATTTCACTTTCGCCCATATACGCCATGAATTCAATGTCAATTTTTTGAGCTTCGTGGCGAATGTCTATTAAAACAAAAGCACAAACGAGTTGTTCTCTGGTTTCAAAATAATCAGTAATAAATTGTTGAAAAACCGATTTTGTTTTCTTAGAAACTTTCGCATATCCATAGCCTGGCAAATCGACCAAAAACCAATTATTGTTTATTAAAAAATGATTAATTAATTGCGTTTTTCCTGGTCTTCCTGAAGTTTTGGCTAAATTTTTATGGTTGGTTAACATGTTGATCAACGACGATTTTCCCACATTGGACCTACCAATAAAGGCATATTCAGGTAAAAAATCTTTCGGACATTTGTCTACTTCGGAGTTGCTGATAATAAATTCGGCGGTATTAATTTTCATCTAAAAGTGCTTTTGCTTCGATAAACAACTGAGGAATGTCTTTATTGATAATTTTCCAAATCAAAATATCATCGACAGTGTCATAGGCATGAATTACTTTGTTTCTTAAATCAACGATTATTCTAGAATAAGAAATGGAGATTGATGGATTAATTTTTAATAGCTTAGACATTGCTTCCCCGATAATTTCTATTTCCCTTTCAACAGCTCTTCGCTTTGTTTTATTTGACAAATAGTCATCTAGAATTCTTTTACTTTCTAAATGCTCATCTATGGAATTTATGGATTCAATAATGTCAACAAGTAGTTTCTTTTCTTCTCTAGTTGTCATAATAATTGAATTTTATTTTCATTAATACTTTCTATAAGATAGGGATTTCGCAAGGTCTTTTCTGCAACCAAATCAACTTCTGTTTTCAACAATTCTTGCAATTCATATAATAATCCAAAATAATTATTTGCATAAGTTTCATAATCTAAATCTTCTGGAAAGGAATATAAAAAATCAACATCACTATTTTTATTAAATTTATTGGTAGCGGCACTTCCAAACAAGAAAACATTTTTAGCGCCGTACTTTGAAAATAAGTGCTTTATCTGAGTTAAATTATTTTCGATTTTCGATTCCATTCTAAAAAGATTTAAAACATTAATGCGCTTTCAAATGGGTGTGTGTCAACCAATCTTCTAGCAAACGATTGAATTCATCGGGATGTTCCATCATGGCAGCATGACCACATTTATCTATCCAATATAAGGTAGCATTGGGTAGTAATTCATTAAATTCTTCTGCAACATTTGGTGGTGTAACAGTATCATTTTTTCCCCAAATAATACAGGTTTGAACATGCATTTTTGGTAAATCTTTTGCCATATTATGACGAATAGCACTTTTGGCAATAGTAAGGGTTTTTATTAATTTTATTCTGTCGTTTACCGATTCATATACTTCATCTACCAATTCTTTAGTGGCAATTTTAGGGTCATAAAAAACCGCTTGGGCTTTTTGTTTGATGTATTCATAATCGCCTCTTTTGGGATAGCTATCACCCATGGCGCTTTCGTATAAACCTGAACTTCCAGTAATTACAAGTCCTGCTACTTTTTCGGGATACATTTTTGTATGATACAAAGCGATATGACCACCTAGCGAATTACCTAATAATATTACTCTATCAAATCCTTTGAATGTAATAAAGTCTTTTACATATTTTGCAAAAGCTTTCACGTTGGTTTTTAAGATACTTTGGGTATAAATAGGCAAATTCGGAATGATTATTTTATATCCTTTTTCAGAAAAGTAAGATGCAACTCCGTCAAAATTACTCAATCCGCCCATGAGTCCATGTAATACAACAATTGGAGTTCCTTCGCCTGATTCATAATAACTATACCTACCTTCTTTCTTAAAGTATTTTTCCATACGTTTTTGCAAATTTACAGTTGGCACAAAGATATGTTTTAATAGGAATAAATGAATTTTTGAACAAATTTTTTAGAGTATAATTATTTATCCGCCAAAATCAGACCGAAACAAACCAATTATTTATCGCAAGCTGAAATGAATTTTTTCTTCCTTTTTAAAATACAATTCCATCATTTTTTCAACACATCTTTCAAGTGCTAATTCTCTGATTGTCCTAAAATTAAAGCTTTTGAAGCAAAAGTGGTAAAACTTATTAACAAAGTGGTAAAACGTGGTAAATTGTGGGCATATTTTTTATAGTTTTGCTATGTATCATTTAATTCATTTCTCTTGAATACAATTGTTGGAACATATGAATGCAAAGTCGATGTTAAAGGCAGGGTTTTAATACCATCGCCTTTAAAAAAACAATTGGCTCACTCACTTCAAAACGGCTTTGTTTTGAAGCGTTCTGTTTTTCAACCTTGTTTAGAATTGTATCCCATGGAAGAATGGAATGCAATGATGGTAAAAATCAACACCCTTAATCGATTTGTTAAAAAGAATAATGACTTTATCCGTCGATTTACCGCTGGAGTAAAAACGGTTGAAATTGATGCTTTAGGAAGATTATTAGTGCCAAAAGATTTAGTGAATTTCGCCACTATTTCCAAAGATGTGGTTTTCTCGTCGGCGGTGAATATTGTTGAGATTTGGGACAAAGACTTATACGAAAAATCAATAAACGGAGACGATATCGATTTTGCTGATTTAGCCGAAGACGTCATGGGAAATGTAACTGATGGAAACAATGGAATATCATAATCCTGTTTTGCTTCATCCATCGATTGATGGATTGAATATTAATCCAAATGGGGTGTATGTCGATGTGACTTTTGGTGGTGGCGGACATTCTGCTGAAATTCTAAAAAGATTAGGCGCAAATGGAAAACTATTTGCCTTTGACCAAGACGAAGATGCTTTAGCCAATGCGTTAAAAGACGAACGATTTGTCCTTATCAATGAAAATTTTCGATTTATAAAAAGGTTCTTACGGTTTTATGGAATAAAAAGTGTCGATGGAATTCTCGCTGATTTAGGGGTTTCGTCTCATCAATTTGATGTTGCCGAAAGAGGATTTTCGACTCGTTTTGATGCGGAATTAGATATGAGAATGAGTCAAAAAAACGACCTAAATGCGTATCGAGTAGTCAATGAATATGACGATGTAAATTTGAAAAGAGTTTTTTTGGATTACGGAGAATTAAAAATTGCTCCCGCTTTAGCCAGAACAATTATCGAAGCAAGAGCCAACAATCCCATCAAAACCACCGATGAATTGAAAGCTATTTTAGCAAAATATTTACCAGAAAAAGTCAGAAATAAAATATTGGCTCAAATATATCAAGCCATTCGAATTGAAGTAAATCAAGAAATGGATGTTTTGAAAGAATTTTTAGAACAGTCGTTAGAAATTTTGAATCCAAAAGGAAGATTAAGTGTGATTTCCTATCATTCGCTAGAAGACCGATTAGTGAAAAGATATATGAAAAACGGACTATTTGAAGGTGAACCAGAACGCGATTTTTATGGTAATTTTTCGGTTCCTTTTAATACAATTGAAAAATTAATTGTTCCCGATGATGCTGAAATTAAAATAAATAATAGAGCGCGAAGTGCCAAATTAAGAGTTGCGGAGAAGAAATGAAAAACGGAGTATATAGCATATTAAAAGCGCGATTTCTGATTGAAGACGATTCAATAAAAAACTGGCGATTTATCGTTTTTCTAATTGTTTTAGCCATAATCATGATTGCAAATACTCAAAATTTCGAAAAAAAAGTCTTTACGATTATAGAATTGACAAACGAAGTAAAAGAACTGCGTTCTGAATTTGTAGATAGAAGATCTGAATTGATGAAATTAAAAATGGAATCTACCATTGCGCAAAAAATGGAAGCTCGACAAATTTTTCCATCAACAGTTCCGCCAATAAAAATTAAAATTAAAAAAGCACCCGAAAAAACATTCTTCCAAAAATTATGGCAGTAGAAGATAAACATATATCCTACCGAATTTACTTAGTTGCTTTTGCTATTTTTTTGATGGCAATAACAATTGCAGTAAAATTGACCAATATTCAATGGGTCGAGGGAGATTATTATCGAAAACTAGCAAAAGAGAGAACCGTAAAAAATTTTGTAATTCCTGCCAATAAAGGAAATATTTACTCCGCTGATGGAAGTTTATTAGCTACTTCTATTCCGAATTATGAAATTCGATTTGATGCTGTTGCACCCAAAACAGATGATTTTGAAAAAAACATAAAGGTATTGTCGGATTCACTTTCAATTCTTTTAGGAAAACCCAAAGGCTCTTTTTTAAATGAATTCAGAAAAGCAAGAGCTAATAAAAACAGGTATTTTTTAGTAGCACGCGACTTAAGTTACACTGAATATGTAAAAATAAAAGGATTTCCATTATTCAAATTGGGAGCTTACAAAGGCGGTATTATTGTTCAACAAGAAACCGTTCGGGAACATCCGATAGGGAAAATTGCAGAACGCACCATTGGATACGAAAGGAAAACACCTGCTGGAATTGCAGACGGAAAAGGAATTGAATGGGCATTTAGAAAATACCTAAACGGTAAAGATGGCAAAGTGCTCAAACAAAAAATAGCCAAAGGTCAATGGAAACCCATTCGTGACATCAACGAGGTGGATCCTCAAGATGGATATGATGTAATATCAACCATTGATGTATTCATTCAAGATATTGCACATCATGCATTATTAAAACAACTAACAGAATATGATGCAGATCATGGATGCGTGGTGGTTATGGAAACCAAAACAGGTCAGGTAAAAGCCATTTCAAATCTTGGAAAAGCCGGAGACGGATCGTATTATGAAACTACTAATTATGCTGTTGCAGAATCACATGAACCGGGTTCTACATATAAATTAGTTGATTTAATGGCATTATTGGAAGATAAAAAAGTAGATACCAGTGCTGTTTTTGATTCTCATAGTGGTGTGATTAAATATTCAGGGAAATCGGTTCGTGATTCTCACGAGGGTGGATATGGAAAAATTTCATTGGCACGCGGTTTCGAAGTTTCTTCGAATACAGTAATGGTTCAAGCGGTATATAAAAATTATAAAAATAATCCAGCCGAATTTGTGAATCATGTAAATGGTTTCGGCTTGAACAAATGTTTGGGACTACCAATAAAAGGAGAAGGAAAACCGTTTGTGCCACAACCATCTGATAAAAATTGGTCCAACTTATCCTTGCCATGGATGGCTTTTGGTTACGGAGTTTCTATCACACCCCTCCAAACGCTTACTTTTTACAATGCTGTAGCAAATAATGGCGTTATGGTGAAACCACAATTCGTATCTGAAATTAAAGAATGGAATAAAACCATCAAAAAATATGATACTGAAGTAATGAACCAAAAAATTTGCTCTCAAGAAACGATTTCAAAATTAAAAGCGGTGCTTGAGAATGTGGTTAAAAAAGGAACTGCTTCGAAATTATATTCCAAAGAATTTTCAATGGCAGGAAAAACAGGAACTGCACAAGTTAATTATTCTAAAAATGGTGGCTCCGAAAAATACTATGCTTCTTCCTTTGTAGGTTATTTTCCAGCTGAAAAACCAAAATATTCTTGTATTGTGGTTGTTCACAAACCCAACACATCAAAAAACAACTATTACGGAGCCGATGTGGCCGGTCCTGTTTTTAAAAGAATAGCCCAGAAAATATTTACCGATGCGCCATCTACAAATGAGATAAAAAACATCAACAAAAAAAGCCTAATTCAAGAGCGTGATTATGAAACATATTTTACTAAATATCAAAAACAACAGCTTTCAATCCCAAATTTAAAAGGAATGTCAGGCATGGATGCAGTAGCATTATTAGGCAATCTTGG
>CAMAWK010000146.1 GCA_945861915.1 Flavobacterium psychrophilum
GAAAAGCGAAATGAAGCCCAATCTATCGGTATGGTGCATCCAAAACATTTATTTCAAGTAGGATATACGAGTCTTATTTTGGGGTATGCAATTAATAATTCTTTTGCAAAAATACCTATATTTTGGGGTGGCGATGCAGAAGCGCGTCAAGGTATTAGTTTTGATTATCGCCGGAATATTTACCATACAGCCAAATATTTCTCTATCGATTGGGGTGTTGGAGCTTCTTTTTTTAAGAGTAATATCAAAAAAGAAAATTTTTATGCTCTGGCTGCTTATCCAGTTTTTAGGTTCAATTTTTTGCATTCAAAACCTTTCGATGGATATGTGTATTATTCTATTGCAGGACCTAGTTTTATTTCAAAAACTGTAATTGATGATGTGGATACGGGTGAAAATTTTACGTTTCAAGACACGATGGGACTTGGTTTTTTTATGGGCGAAAAACGAATTACAAACTTAGAATTTAAAATTGGTCACTATTCAAATGGAAATATTTTTAGAGAAAATCCAGGAGTTAAAATTCCGTTTTCTATCAATTTGGGCTATGCTTTTTAACTACTTTACGATTGCTCACTTCCTTAATTAATCTATCTTTGCGGCTTTAAAAATTGTAGGATAGTTTTTCGACTTCCAACTTCTAACTTCTAACTTTTTCTAATGATTACAATAAATGATGTCTCGGTACAATTTGGCGGAACAACTCTGTTTAGCGACGTTTCCTTTGCTATAAACGAAAATGATAAAATTGCCCTTATGGGTAAAAACGGAGCAGGAAAATCGACGCTTTTGAAGATTATTGCGGGACAAAGCAAACCTTCAACTGGCAATGTTTCGGCACCAAAAGAAGCGATTATTGCCTATTTACCTCAGCATTTATTAACAACAGATGGAGCAACAGTGGTGGAAGAAGCGGCAAAAGCCTTTGGCGAAATCTTTGACATGAAGTCGGAAATGGACGAAATCAACGAGCAACTCACCGTTCGCACCGATTATGAAAGTGATGCCTACATGAAATTAATCGAAAGAGTTTCAGACTTGAGCGAGAAATTTTATGCCATAGAAGAAGTTAATTACGAAGCCGAAATCGAAAAAATATTATTGGGTTTAGGATTTGTTAGAGAAGATTTTAAGCGTCAAACCTCTGAATTTTCAGGAGGATGGAGAATGCGAATCGAGTTAGCTAAAATCTTATTACGCAAACCCGATTTGATTTTGTTAGATGAGCCAACCAACCACATGGATATTGAAAGTATTCAATGGTTGGAAGATTTTTTGATTAATGCTGCCAAGGCAGTTGTGGTCATTTCCCACGATAGGGCTTTTGTAGATAATATTACCAATCGCACCATCGAAGTAACGATGGGACGCATTTATGATTATAAAGCGAAATATTCTCATTATTTAGAGTTGCGAAAAGACCGCCGAATGCACCAGCAAAAAGCCTATGATGAGCAACAACGAATGATTGCTGATAATAGAACTTTTATTGACCGATTTAAAGGTACTTTTTCAAAGACTGATGCAGTTCAATCGAGAGTTAAAATGCTTGAAAAGCTAGTTATTGTTCAGGTGGATGAAGTAGATACATCGGCTTTGAAATTGAAATTTCCTCCTGCAGCTCGTTCAGGACAATATCCTGTGATTGTAAAAGATTTGTCTAAATCGTATGGGAATCATGTGGTTTTTAAAGATGCTAATATCGTGATAGAAAGAGGGCAGAAAGTCGCTTTTGTTGGAAAAAATGGAGAGGGAAAATCGACTATGATTAAAGCCATAATGAAAGAAATTGGTATTGATGGTGGTAGTTTAGAGATTGGTCATAATTCTCAAATTGGTTATTTTGCTCAAAATCAAGCCGCTTTATTAGATGAAAATGCTACAATTTTTGAAACCATAGACGATATTGCTGTGGGTGATGTGAGAACTAAAATTAAGGATATTTTAGGTGCTTTTATGTTTCATGGCGATGATGTGACTAAGAAAGTGAAAGTCCTTTCGGGTGGCGAAAAAACTCGTTTGGCAATGATAAAATTATTGTTAGAACCTGTAAATTTGTTAATTCTAGATGAGCCTTCCAATCATTTGGATATGAAAACAAAAGATATTATCAAGGATGCGTTGCGTGATTTTGATGGAACCCTCATTTTGGTTTCTCACGATCGTGATTTCTTGGACGGATTGGCCACCAAAGTTTTTGAATTTGGCAATAAACGCGTCAAAGAACATTTTGAAGATATTACTGGTTTCTTGGCAAATAAAAAAATGGAGAGTTTGAGAGAAATTGAAAAGTAATCCGTTGGGTATATTTTTTTTACCACATAGAATCATAGATTTTTTTAATTTTTAAAAGGCGTTTCACTTATTTTAAGAAAAACATAGCTATCTGAACCCGTAAAATGGTGGGCTATCTAACTCTTTTTTCTATGTTTCTGCTTGTCCGCAGACAGGTCTATGTGGTTAATTTTTTTTATTTAGTCAATAATTAATTTTTTTATCAATTAAACCCAATGGTTTTATGAGTAAAATTCCAGTCTATTTTATGCCAGGATTGGCAGCTAGTTCCGCTATTTTTGAACGGATTCAACTTCCAGAAGCTGTTTTTGAAACGGTTCTTTTAGAATGGGAAATCCCTTTAGAAAAAGAATCTTTGTCGGAATATGCCCATCGAATGACAAAAAAAATCACGCATACAAATCCGGTTTTGATAGGCGTTTCCTTTGGAGGGATTTTGGTGCAAGAAATGGCAAATCACATTCAGGCAAGCAAAATTATTATTATTTCGAGTGTCAAATGCAATCAAGAATTCCCCATGCATTTTAAAATTGCCAAAACCACTAAAGCCTATAAATTATTACCCACCAGTTTACTGTTGAATATTGAGAATTTGGCTAAATTTTCTTTTGGCGATACCATAAATCAGAGGATAAAACTCTACGAAAAGTTTCTTTCTGTGCGTGACATTCATTATTTAGATTGGGCGATTGAACAAGTTATTTTGTGGGAAAGAACCGTGATTGATGAAACTGTAATTCATATTCACGGAGATGCGGACGAAGTTTTTCCTGTAAAAAACATTCAAAACTATATTCCTGTAAAAGGAGGAACACACATTATGATTTTGACCAAATACAAATGGTTGAATGAAAACTTGCCCTCAATTATACAAGGCTAAAATAAAATTGTTTTTTTGGCTTAAATAGCATTTTGAAGAAAGATTTCATTTTTGGCAATCACTTCTTTTAAAATCGAAACTTCTTTGATTTTTACTTTTTCGTTAAAAGCCTCAATATGTTTTAGGTGATGCACATCGGAACCTACAAAATCATACATTCCTTTTTGAAGTAGTTTTTCGGCTATTTTTGTAATTCCAGCTCCATAATACCCTACTACCGCCAATAAATTCAATTGAAATAAGCAACCCGCTTTTTTGAGTTTAATATATTCTTCAAAATTATAATGATAAAAAACATAACGTTCTGGGTGAGCCAAAACCGGAATATATCCTGCCACTCTTAAATCGAAAATGATCTCGTATAATTGTATAGGTGGGTTGGTGTACGATATCTCAACCAAGACATAATTGTCTTTGAGGGTTAGTAGTTCGCCCGCTTGGAAGAGACGAATAAATTGCTCGTCCATTAAATATTCTGCTGCCGCTTTGAAAGGCTTTTTAAACTGATGTTCTTGAAATTCAAGAATGGTTTTATCTTCTAGTAACTGGATATCATTTTTAGTATTATCCCAAACATTTTCCATGAAATGAGGCGTAGTAATGAATTCTGAAACACCAATTTCTACTAAATTTTGGGTTAAAAGCAATGTTTCTTGAAACGAAGTGGAGCCATCATCTACTGCTGGTAAAAGATGCGAATGAATATCGACGTAATTGTCGGGAATTAAATCTTTGAGTACTGGTTTTGATTTAAGAAATGATATCATATCGCAAATATACTTATTTCTTACTTTTTAAGAAAAGTAAATAGGTAGGAATATTGGATTTTTTGAAATGGTTTTTATCTGTTTTTTTTGATTCATTTCTTGTTTTTAAAATAGTATATTTGTCTCGTTTGGGTAAAAAATATAAAAATTAGAAAGTGTTTATTGCATTTTAAATTAAGTGAATATTAAATGAATAATACTAAAGTTTCAGAAGAAGATTGGTTGTTTGAAATAACACCAAAAAATAAATTCTTTTCACTCAATTTAAAAGAAGTCTGGCAGTACAAAGATTTATTATTTCTCTTTGTAAAAAGAGATGTAGTTACAGTATACAAACAAACTGTTTTAGGGCCTTTGTGGTATTTAATTCAGCCTTTGTTTACCTCTGTTACTTTTACTATTATTTTTAACAATGTGGCTGGAATTAGTACAGGAACCGTTCCTCCGTTTTTGTTTAATTTGGCAGGAATAACGGTTTGGAATTATTTCACAGCCTGTTTAATGGACACATCGGATACTTTCAAACGAAACGCAGCTATTTTTGGCAAAGTGTATTTTCCTCGAGCTATCATGCCTATTTCTACTGTGATTTCTAACTTGTTGAAATTTGGAATTCAGTTTTTTATTTTTATAGGGTTCTATTTGTTTTATTATTTCAAAGGAGCTGCTATCAGTTTTAATTTTGCAACCTTGTTTTTCCCATTAGTGGTTGTTTTGATGGGCGTTTTAGGACTGGGATTAGGGATGTTTATATCCTCATTGGTTACTAAATATAGAGATTTAAGTTACCTCATTGGCTTTGGAGTTCAGTTACTGATGTATTTGTCGGCTGTGATGTATCCAATGGCATTGATTCAAACAAAAATGCCAGAATATGCTTGGCTTGTTCAGTATAATCCGTTGGCTTATATCATCGAATTAACCCGCTATATGCTTCTCGGAATTGGCTCTTTTTCGGTTTTAGGACTTTTATACACCCTTGTTTTTACGATAATTGTATTTTTAGTAGGCTTGTTGGTTTTTAACAGAACGGAGAAAAATTTTATTGATACGGTTTAGAGAATATAAAATGATTTATAATTAAATGATTTAAGAATATATGAAAATGAAAGTAGCATTAATAACAGGAGTAACGGGGCAAGACGGTTCATATTTGGCAGAACTTTTACTTTCAAAAAAATACAAAGTTCATGGTGTAAAACGAAGAAGTTCTTTGTTTAATACGCAAAGAGTTGATCATCTTTATGAAGATCCACATATTGACGACCAAAATTTTATCCTGCATTACGGTGATTTGACTGATGCCACTAATCTCATACGGATTATTCAAGAAACGCAACCTGACGAAATTTATAATCTTGGAGCGATGAGTCATGTAAAAGTAAGTTTTGATATTCCTGAATACACAGCAGATACTGATGGAATAGGAACACTTCGTATTTTAGATGCAGTTCGTTTATTAGGATTAACCAAAAAAACACGAATTTATCAGGCTTCAACTTCTGAATTATATGGATTAGTTCAAGAAGTTCCACAGTCAGAAACGACCCCTTTTTATCCCCGATCGCCTTATGCTGTAGCTAAAATGTATGCTTTTTGGATAACTGTAAATTATCGTGAAGCCTACGATATGTATGCATGTAATGGAATTTTGTTTAATCACGAAAGCCCATTAAGAGGAGAAACTTTTGTAACCCGAAAAATCACTCGTGGAATTGCTCAAATGGCAATGGGATTACAAGACACACTTTATATGGGTAATATAGATTCGCAAAGAGACTGGGGACATGCCAAAGATTATGTTGAAGCCATGTGGCTCATGCTGCAACAAGAAAAAGCCGAAGATTTTGTTATTTCTACAGGAGTAACTACTTCGGTACGAGAGTTTATTAAAATGGCTTTCAGTGAAGTGG
>CAMAWK010000147.1 GCA_945861915.1 Flavobacterium psychrophilum
CGAAAATATTCCGAGAAAGTAAACGTTGACAAACGCTGGGCAGAATGGCTAGAATTCGAAGGAAAACTCATTACTAATTACGGAAAATCAGAAACCGTTCATGGGTAATTTATAGTTTTTTTATCTTTCCAAAGGCTTTTTGTTTCTTAATTTTTGTCCTTTTTTTTCCTGAATACTATCATTTCCAAAACAATCCCCTTTTTTTAAATTCTTAATTTATACTACATAAGGTATAAAAACACAAAAAATATAAAAAATATACCATTTAAGGTTTTATTTTTCAAAAAAATAGTATATTTGTACTTTAAAAGGTATAAAAATGAAAGAAAATCTAAATGACATCAGTATTTTTGTAAAACAAAAAAGAAAACAAAATAAACTAACGCAACCTGAACTTGCCCTGAAAGCAGGGGTGGGATTGCGATTTGTGAGAGATTTAGAACAAGGAAAAAACACCTTGCGAATGGATAAGGTAAATGATGTATTGCGATTATTTGGCGAAACACTCGGAGTAGTAGCAATGAATAGAGATCAATTATTAAATAATGATAAAAAATAGTACAAGTTAAAAGTAACTATCAAAATTTTAATAAAATTCAACTAATGAATAGGAGTGGTAATGTATATATGAAAAATGTGTTTTGTGGTGTTGTTAGCGAGACCGATGACGGCTATTTGTTTTTGTATGATAAAGAGTATCTTCAAAATAATGATGCCGAAGCGGTTAGTTTGACTTTGCCGCTAAACGAAAAAGCGTATCAAAGTAAAACATTGTTTGCTTTTTTTGATGGATTAATTCCTGAAGGTTGGCTTTTGGATCTTGCCGAAAAGAACTGGAAAATAAATTATAAAGACCGAATGGGTTTGCTGTTGACCTGTTGTAAAGATTGTATTGGAGCAGTAAGTGTTTTAAAAAATGAAAAACTATAAAAAAAAATATTTAGCTAATTTAAATATACCATTACAAGTTGAAGAACCCTCAACTTTTTATGGTAGACGTTGCTTGTATTGCTATGAACCTCTTTTTGATAGTAATTCAGATTTTCATGAAGCTTGTAACAAACGTTTTTTCGGACAATTAAAAACACCACAACTAGCTTATAATTTGGGTAATTTACAAGAATTGGCCACTCAAGTTATCCAAAGTCAAATGGCAGTTACGGGAGTTCAAGCGAAGGTTTCGTTGAGTTTATACCGAAAACAAGAAAAAAGCCTAACCAAAAAATTGACCATAGTAGGTCTGTATGGTGATTATATCTTAAAACCGCCTTCTGAACATTATGCTCAATTACCAGAATTAGAAAGCGTTACCATGCACATGGCGGCAGTTTGTGGATTGGCGATTGTACCGCATAGTTTGGTAAAATTACAGGACGAAACCTTGTGTTATATCACAAAACGCGTCGATAGAACCCGAAAAGGGAAATTACAGATGGAAGATATGTGTCAGCTGAGCGAACGATTAACCGAAGATAAATACAAAGGCAGTCACGAACAAGTTGCCAAGTTACTCTTGAAATTTTCAAGTTCGCCTTTGTTGGATGTGAGTAATTTTTATGAACAGGTTTTGTTTAGTTTTTTTACTGGAAATGCCGATATGCACCTTAAAAACTTTTCGCTTTTAGAAAAACAAGGGCAAGGTTTGAGTTTATGTCCAGCCTATGATTTGGTGCCTACATTTTTGGTAAATCCAGCAGATACTGAAGAATTAGCTTTGACTTTAAACGCAAAAAAAAGGAAACTAAAATACAACGATTTTTTAGTGGCGTATGAAAGTTGTGGCTTGAGCAAAAAAGTTTTAGATAATACGTTAGAACTTTTTCAATATTGCAAACCAGAAATGTTTGATGTGCTGGAGAAAAGTTTTGTTTCAGATGATTTTAAAAAAAAATATAGGTCTTTGGTAAATAGTAGATATAAACAATTGGGATTGAATTAAAACTAACAACATAAATTTAAGCTTCCTCCATCAGTAAATAAAGCTCAAAAACGAATGTTTTTGAGCTTTATTTTGGTTTATATTGAGCTTGTATTACGAAGCAATCTCCAATCGTTTCAACAAATTTCTGTTTAAGGTTTCTTTGGCGTAATCTACGTCGATTTCTAATATTTTATCGTCGGAACTTGGTAATTCATACATCGCATCGGTGAGGATGGCTTCGCACAATGAACGCAATCCACGAGCTCCGAGTTTGTATTCTAATGCTTTTTCGACAATGAAATCCAATGCTTCGTTCGTAATGCTAAATTCCACTTCATCCATCAAAAACAACTTTTGGTATTGTTTGATTAAAGCATTTTTTGGCTGAGTCAAAATCGCTCTCAAGGTTTCTCTATCCAATGGATCCATGTGAGTTAGCACAGGTAAACGACCAATGATTTCTGGAATCAATCCAAAATCTTTGATGTCTTTTGGGATGATATATTGCAACAAATTATCTTTATCGATATTGTCTGCATTTTTCGAAGTTGAATATCCAATAGCTTGTCGATTCAATCGTTTCGAAATTATTCGTTCTACCCCGTCGAAGGCGCCACCAGCAATAAACAAAATATTTTGTGTATTGACTTCAACAAATTTCTGGTCTGGATGTTTTCTGCCTCCTTTTGGTGGTACATTCACCACTGTTCCTTCCAACAATTTCAACAAAGCTTGTTGCACACCTTCGCCAGAAACATCACGAGTAATGGACGGATTGTCACTTTTGCGGGCAATTTTATCAATTTCGTCAATAAAAACAATCCCTCTTTCGGCTTTGGTCACATCATAATCGGCGGCTTGTAAAAGTCTGGTTAGGATACTTTCTACATCTTCACCTACATAACCGGCTTCGGTCAAAACTGTCGCATCGACAATTGCCAAAGGCACATCGAGCATTTTGGCAATGGTTTTGGCAACCAAAGTTTTACCAGTTCCTGTTTGACCCACCATGATGATATTGCTTTTTTCAATCTCTACTTCATCGTGTAATTCTTGTTGCATCAACCGTTTGTAGTGGTTGTAAACAGCCACCGCCATTACTTTTTTGGTTTGGTCTTGCCCAATTACATATTGGTCAAGGAAAGCCCTGATTTCTTTGGGTTTTTGTAATATCAAATCAGAAGTAACAGTTGTCTTTCCGTTTGATTTTAATTCTTCGAGTACAATTCCGTGAGCTTGTTCGATACACTTATCACAAATATGTGCATCTATTCCAGCAATTAACAAATTGGTTTCTGGTTTTTTTCGTCCACAAAATGAACATTCTAATTTTGGTTTTGCCATTATTTTTTGTTTAAAGTTTAAAGTTTAAAGTTTAAAAGTTACTCGAGCAACTTTAAACTTTAAACCTTAAACCTGTAACTAATTTTATCCTCTTCTCAACACTTCATCCACCATTCCGTATTCCTTAGCTTCGTCTGCAATCATCCAATAATCGCGCTCACTATCAGCATACACTTTGTCGAATGATTGTCCAGAATGTTGCGAAATAATTTTATATAATTCGTCTTTTAGTTTCAACATTTCACGCAAGTTGATTTCCATATCCGAGGCAACTCCTTGTGCTCCGCCTGATGGTTGGTGAATCATGACTCTAGAATGTGGTAGGGCAGACCGTTTTCCTGCTGCTCCAGCACACAAAAGTACTGCTCCCATAGATGCTGCCATTCCTGTGCAAATGGTTGCTACATCCGGTTTGATGTACTGCATTGTATCGTAAATTCCTAAACCTGCATACACGCTTCCTCCAGGAGAATTCAAGTAAATTTGAATGTCTTTTGTGGCATCGGCACTTTCCAAAAACAACAACTGTGCTTGAACAATATTGGCGATTTGGTCATCAATTCCTGTTCCTAAAAATATTATTCGATCCATCATTAATCTCGAAAAAACGTCTAATTGCGAAACATTCAATTGGCGTTCTTCAATAATATAGGGAGTCATATTAGTTGGATTCATGGCGCTTACGATTTTGTCGTAATACATAGCGTTTACACCTTGGTGTTTTGTAGCAAATTTTTTAAATTCTTTCCCGTAGTTCATTTTTTTAAAAGTTTAAGAGTTTAGGAGTTTAAAAGTTTAGGGTTAATTAGGGTTTAAAATAATCTAATCAAAAAACCTTTAACTTTTCAAACAAAAGAGCGTCAAAATATATTTTTTTGACGCTCAAATATAGCTATTTTTTTATTCTATTACCATTGAAATTTTCTCACCATCAAAAACATTTTCCTACTAATTCCCCCTTTGGGGGTTAGGGGGCTTTACTCCCCGTAACTCGCAGCAATAAATTCTTGATAGGTTACCTCTTTGGTTGTTGGATTGGCTTTTTCTTTGAATAATTCCAATAATTTATCAGCCACTACTTGGTCTGACAATCGTTTTACTTCTTCTTGATTTGATAACACTCTGGCTACAATCCCTTGTACTTCTTCGTCAGTAGGATTGGTTTGACCAAACTGAGCCATTTGTTGACGAATGTTTTTGGTGGTAAACGATTTCAAATCTTCGAATGTGATTTTAATATCAGATTGAGCCATTGCTTTGCCTTCAATCAATTGAAAACGCAAACCTTTCTCTGAACGAGCATATTCTACTTCCGCTTCTTCAGGAGATAATTTTTTTTCTCCCACGGTTTGTAACCATTTTTTAAGGAATTCAGATGGCAAATCGAATTTGGTATTTTCGATTAAAAATTCCGTTACATCACCCAATAATTTTTGGTCTGCTTGTTGCGCAAATTGAGATTCAGCGTCCTCTTTGATTTTAGCTTTCAACTCTTCTAATGTAGCTACATTACCTGCACCAAATAATTTGTCAAATAATTCTTGATTCAGTTCTGCTGGTTCAGATACAGTGATGGCTTCAATAGTAAAATCGACATCAATTTCTAATCCGTGCACATTGTCGTGACCTACTTTTAAATAATCCATCAATTGATGATCGTCTTCAAACAAGCCTTTTGTGTTTACTGTAATTACATCGCCAACTTTTTTTCCGATAAATAAATCGGCAGTCGATTTGTCTTTGAATATTGATAAACTAATAGTAGTTGCGTTTTCGATTCCTTCGGCTTGGTTAGCAAAAGTTCCTTTTAAATCAGCATTTTCTACTACTTGCTCTTGAGAAACAGGATTTCCAAATTGTTTTTGAATGCGTTCTACTTGACCGTCTATCAATTTATCATCGGCAGTAACTACATATTTGATAATGTCATTTTTAGCATCTAAATCGATGTCAAAATTAGGAACCAAACCAATTTCGAATTCAAAAGTCAATTCTTCGGCATCCCAATCTAAATTTTCGTTTTCTTTAGCTAATGCGGTTCCTAATAAATGCAATCTTTCGGATTGGATATACCGTTCTAATGCCAAATCGACTACTTTTTTAACCTCTTCTTGTTTAATGGCGCGACCGTATTGTTTTTCGACCAATTCTTTTGGAACTTGTCCTTTTCTAAAGCCTTTTACAGTTGCCAAAGGCATTTTTTCGTTGATTCTTTTGGCTACTTGCCCTTTATAATCCATGTGAACCACCGTCATTACTATGGTTTCGTTTACTGCGTCTGTTGCTACTCTTTTGATATCCATCTTCTTGATTTACTTAATAAAATTGGGTTGCAAAATTATAAAAATTTCGCAACCCAAACAAGTTTAAATACAACTCCTTTAAAAGAGCTGAATCACTATTTTTTTGATTTATTATCACCAACTAATTTATAGCTAATCGACTGAAAAACAGACAGAATTACACTAAATAACAGGGCAGTCCAAAAAGAATCAATGCTAAAACCTCCTACAATATTATCGCAAACTAAAATCATTATCGCATTGATAACCAATAAAAATAAGCCTAAACTAAAAATCGTAAT
>CAMAWK010000148.1 GCA_945861915.1 Flavobacterium psychrophilum
CACTGCCGATGATAGTTCGACATACAAAGTACTGCCTTTCAAAACTACATTTTTAGTGTAATGATTGACGCCGTTGCCCATCAAATTTTGCCAAGCTTCTTTCACATCAATTTGATCCATTCCGGGTTGTAGTTTATTTACCTGAATGATTTCTTTTAAAATAGCTCCAACAGTACTCTGATTATTTAGTCTTTTTGCCATCGCCAAGTACATTTATTGAAGTTGCTTTTTTATAATGATATTCAGTGTTTTCGGTGTTTTTAAGCACTAATTTTTCGTCAGAAAGGGTTATGATTTCTTCCGTCCATTTGGCGTAAGCAGTGGAATAATCCAAAAAAACTTTCTCATCTTCCATTCGAAACACCACATTTTCAAAGGTATTGTTTACCAAAAAAGTGCCATCTAATTGAGGTTTAACTTTTTTACGAATTCCTTTATTATTGCTTATTTCAAAATAATCAAAATGCTCATTTACAGTATATTTTTTATCTTCGCCTTTGTCAAAAACTACTTTTTCTATTTCCCAATAGCCATTTATTTTTGATAATTCGTTCGGATTTACTTTTTGATGACAACTACCAAAAAAAAGTGAAATGAAAATAAAATACAAGACTTGTTTCATAAAATAGTATTCGATATAGCGTGAATTTTCAACAATTTCAAAGATACAGTTTATCTGATTTAGATTCAAAAAAATCAAAGACCATTTTTAAACCATTTTATCTATTATTGGTCTTAATAAATATAAAAATTGACATCAATGAAACATAAATTCTACTACCTATTTTTACTTTTTATATTTGTTTGTTGTAGTTCAGATAATCAAAATTCTACAACTCCTACTGACGAAAAACAATATTTTCCGCCAATCGCCTCTACTACTTGGGAGACAAAATCTATCACCGACTTGGGTTGGAAACAAACCGCAGTTCAACCACTTTTAGATTATTTAGAACTCAAAAATTCTAAAGGATTTATCATTTTGATCAACGGAAGGATTGTTTTAGAAAATTATTTCAACGGACATTCGTCTTCAGCTAATTGGTATTGGGCAAGTGCTGGAAAAACACTCACTGCCACAGTTACAGGAATAGCACAGCAAGAAAATTTGTTAAACATCAATAATAAAGTATCCGATTACATTGGTACTGGTTGGACAAATATGTCATTATCAAAAGAAAATCTAATTACCAACAAACATCTACTTTCGATGACTTCTGGAATTGAAGATATTGAAAACGGAGACGATGTTAGCCCCGAAAAACTAACTTACAAAGCAGATGCTGGAATGCGTTGGGCGTATCATAATGTATATGTAAAACTACAAGATGTAGTGGCGAAGGTAAGTGGACAAAGTTGGTCAAACTATTTCAACACCAAATTGAGAAATAAAATAGGCATGGATGGAACTTGGTTTCAATATGGAAATAATTCACTTTATAGCAGCACAACTAGAAGTATGGCACGTTTTGGTTTACTCATATTAAATAAAGGGAAATGGGAAAACACAACAGTTCTCAACGAAAACTATTTTAATGAAGCAACTACTACTTCACAAAACATAAATCTTGGCTATGGCTATTTGTGGTGGTTAAACGGAAAATCAAGTTATCAATTACCACAAACACAATTAAAATTTTCTGGAAGCATTATTGAAACTGCACCAAATGATATGTTTATGGCTTTAGGGAAAAACGACCAAAAAATATATGTGATACCAAGCAAGAAAATGGTTGTCATTCGAATGGGAGATGCCGCAGATTCATCAAATCTTGCTTTATCCGATTTTGATGAAAGCTTATGGACAAAAATTAATGCTTTGTATGAATAACTGCTACTTAAAAAAACTATCTACAAACTCATTCTTATCAAATACTTGTAAATCTTCGATTCCCTCTCCTACTCCAATGTATTTTACAGGAATTTGAAATTGGTCTGAGATTCCAATAACTACTCCACCTTTGGCTGTTCCGTCTAATTTTGTAATAGCTAGTGAGGTAACTTCGGTAGCGGCAGTAAATTGTTTGGCTTGTTCAAAAGCATTTTGACCTGTAGAGCCGTCAAGAACTAACATTACATCGTGCGGTGCATCGCCCACTACTTTTTGCATCACTCGTTTTACTTTGGTTAATTCGTTCATTAAATTGACTTTATTGTGCAAACGCCCAGCTGTATCAATAATCACAATATCAGCTTCTTGAGCTACAGCCGATTGCAAAGTATCAAAAGCAACCGAGGCTGGATCACTTCCCATATTTTGTCTTACGATGGGAACACCCACTCGATCTGCCCAAATTTGCAATTGATCAATTGCTGCAGCACGAAAGGTATCACCAGCACCTAACACTACATTTAAACCAGCTTTTTTAAATTGATAAGCCAACTTTCCGATTGTGGTCGTTTTTCCCACACCGTTCACGCCCACCACCATGATTACATAGGGTTTTGTTTTTGTTTGAATTAAAAAATCATTGGTTTCGCCTGAATTGGTTTCAGAGAGTAAACCAGCTATTTCTTCTCGTAGAATTCGGTTTAATTCATCGGTTCCTAAATATTTATCTTCCGAAACTCTCTTTTCGATTCGATTAATTATTTTCAATGTTGTGTTAACTCCAACATCTGATGAAACCAAAATTTCTTCCAAATTATCCAAAACATCGTCGTCTACTTTTGATTTTCCAGCAACCGCTTTAGTCAACTTAGAAAAAAAGGAAGTTTTAGATTTTTCAAGACCTTTGTCTAAAGTTTGTTTTTCCTGTTCCGTTATTTTTTGTTCTTTTTTATCAGAAGAAAATATTTTTTTAAAAAAGCTCATGTCTTTTGGGTGTTGAGTTTTGGAATTTGATTTGGTAAATATAAAAAATAAAAAAGCTACTTCCGAATGAAAGTAGCTTATCTATATAATGCGATTTGGATTATTTCTTTTTCAAGAATTCATCCACTGCTTCTGGAGACATAATCGATTCTACGAAAGTATAGGCTCCAGTTTTTGGAGATTTTATCATTTTAATAGCTTTTGATAATCTTTTTGAAGATGTCTGTAACGATGCTACGGTTTTCTTTGCCATGACTAATATTGTTTTTTATTTGAGAATTTAAAATAAAATCTCTAATTATTTAATTTCTTTGTGAACAGTTACACGTTTCAAAACTGGATTGAATTTTTTAATTTCTAATCTGTCTGGAGTGTTTTTTTTGTTTTTTGTTGTGATGTATCTTGAAGTTCCTGCAACACCTGTAGTTTTGTGTTCAGTACATTCTAAAATCACTTGAATTCTATTTCCTTTTGCTTTCTTTGCCATCTTTATTGTATATTATTTTGGTTTTGGATTATTTAATAAATCCTTGAGCTTGCGCTTTTTTCAAAACGGCAGCAATACCATTTTTATTAATTGTTTTTATCGTAGATGCAGCTACTCTAAGAGTAATCCATCTATCTTCTTCAGGAAGATAAAAACGCTTTTTTACTAAGTTTACAGAAAATTTTCTCTTAGTTTTATTCATGGCGTGAGAAACGTTATTTCCTACCATCGCTCTTTTACCTGTAAGGTCACAAACTCTAGACATTATTCTTTATTTTAATCGTTATTCAAAATCAGGGTGCAAAGAAAAGGAAAATAAACGGATGGTGCAAAAAATTACTACAGATTTTTTAAAATTTCTTTTCGCAGCATTTGCAAGCTCTGAACAACAGTTCTATCAATCACTTTTTCGCGTGGTTGACCGAAATTAAATTCTTCTACAATTACCTCATTTGGTGTTGCTAATGCAATAAAAACCGTCCCTAATTCAGCATCCGAATCTCCTAATGATGGGCCAGCATTACCAGTGACAGCAATAGCATAATCCGTTTTCATTATTTTTTGAATCGAAGTTGCCATTTCTTTAGCAACATCTAAACTTACTACAGAATGTTGTTTGATTAAATCCTCCGAAATGCCCAAAACTGAGATTTTAGTTTCTGTTGCATAGGAAACAACACTCCCTTTAAAATAATGAGAAGCACCCGCTATTGAAGTTAACAGTTGTGCAATTTTGCCACCTGTACAACTTTCGGCTGTAGAAATGGTTTTATTTTGTTGTTTTAAAAGCTTGGCTACAATCACTTCTATTGTTTCGGTATCATCAAAACCTACAATAATATCTCCTATAATTTTGGTTAAAGAAACGACATTTTCTTCAATCGTTTTTTCCAATATTATTTTATCAATTCCTCGTGCTGTAAGTCGCAATCGAACTCTGCCTGGACTTGGCAAATAAGCCAACTTTATAAAATTAGGCAAGTCAGTTTCCCATTTTTCGATACGTTCTGCCACCAAACTTTCGGCTTGACCATAGGTTAAGATTGTTTTATGAATAATAAATGGGCGTTCGTATTCTTTAACTATTTTAGGAATAATTTCGTTTTCGACCAGATACTTCATTTCATAAGGAACACCAGGAAGCGATACAAAAACGGTATATTCCTTTTTCATCCACATACCAGGAGCTGTACCGACTTGATTATGAAGTACAGTACATTTTGAAGGCACTAACGCTTGGTCTTTGTTGATTTGAGAAGCTTCGCGATTCATCACCCGTTGGACTAAATCTATCACGTGTTTTTCTACTTTTTCATCAACAATTAAAGTATCTTCAAAATAATCGCAAAATGTTTTTTTGGTAATATCGTCTTTCGTTGGACCTAATCCACCGGTGATTAAAACTAAATCGACCTTGTTTTGATATTTTGCAAATGTGTTTAAAATAGCCTGTTTATCATCACTAATCGAAATCATTTCATGTGTTTGAACACCTATTAAATCAAGAGATTTTGCCATGAAACCAGAATTAGTATCGACAATTTGCCCAATAAGGATTTCGTCACCAATGGTAATTATTGCTGCTTTCACTAAAATTGATTTTATTTATGGAAAAATTAAAAAAAGAAAGGCTTTCTAAAAACTGAAGTCTTTTTTCAACTCTTTAATAGCGTCTTCAACTTGCGTTTTTACGCTTTTAAAAGTTTCTTTTATTTCTTTTTTTTCACCCTCAGCTTTAGTCCAAGCTTCTATTTGAAGAATTTCTTCAAAGGCTACATTTAGACCTAATAAATCTAAACTTGGTTTTACTTTGTGAGCATAAGCATACGCATGCTTGTGATCTCCTTTTTTAATTCCTTCTTTAATTTCTTCTAAATCATCCGGAATTTCGTTTACAAACAAGGATAAAATTTGATCAACAAATTCTGGATCGTTATCTGATAGTGCGTACACTTTTGCTAAATTGTAATGTAATGCCATTATTTTATTTTTATGCTAAATAATTTATTGTTTTCTAAATATCCTTCTAAAACGTCTTCTGCTTTTACAACTGCCACACCATCAGGCGTTCCAGTAAATATAATATCACCTATTTTTAAAGTGAAGTATTGTGAAATATATGAAATGAGTTCATCTATTTTCCAAAACATATCTTGGGTATTCCCTTTTTGTACCCTTTTAGAATTATTAGTTAATTCAAAACTAATATTTTCTAGCGAATTAAATTGCTTTTTATGAATAAATTCTCCGATTACTGCCGAGCCATCAAACGATTTCGCTTTTTCCCAAGGCAATCCTTTTGATTTTAATTCGTTTTGTAAATCTCGCGCTGTAAAATCTATTCCAACACTAATTTCGTCATAATATTTATGTGCAAACTTAGTATCAATATGTTTCCCTACTTTATTTATCTTGACTATCAACTCCAATTCATGATGAATTTCTTGTGAAAATTCTGGAATCACAAAAGGATGTTGATGCAACAAAATGGCAGAATCTGGTTTGATAAAAAT
>CAMAWK010000149.1 GCA_945861915.1 Flavobacterium psychrophilum
GCAAAAGCTCTTATGGCAATGACATCACAATATTGAGAAATGACTGCTGCTGCTTCTTTAATATGTTCAGATGCTCCCTTATTCATAATGGCCCCATCTTCAAATTCGAGTGTCCAACCCTCGTTAGTAAAATTCATCACCATCACATCCATTCCTAAATTAAAAGCTGCTTTTTGTGTGCTTAAACGGGTTCGTAAACTAGGATTAAAAAACAGCATCCCAAGAGTTTTGTTTTTTCCTAATTTTCTGTTTTTAAAAGGACTTTTTTTAATTTTAATTGCTTGTTCTACCCATTCTTCTATTGAATCTATGTTTTGTATGGATATAAAGTTCATTGTGGAGGTTTTTTAAAATTTGTACAATTTAGTAGAAGTCATTTATTAAAGGACTCATTCCTGATTTTTGCAAAAATAAGGATATTATTTTTAGTCAAGAAGTGAACTAAGTTATTTAATCAAAAAATAATTGGTTCTTTACAAATTAGAAATTTCAAAAAATAGTATATCTTTACAACCCAAACAACCCTTCATTATGAGTCAAAAAATATTGCTCACTTCAAAGGAAGTCAATATCATACTGCATCGTTTGGCTTGTCAGTTAATCGAAAAACATCTTGATTTTTCGGAAACTATTCTAATAGGCATTCAACCTCGTGGTACTTTTTTGGCAGAAAGATTGAAAGATTTGTTAGAACAAGAATATAAAATTTCAAAAATTGCCTTAGGATATCTAGATATTACTTTTTTTAGGGATGATTTCCGAAAAACTAGCAAACCACTTGAAGCTAATAAAACCCAAATCGATTGTATTGTTGAGAATAAAAAGGTAGTTTTTATTGATGATGTTTTATTCACAGGAAGAAGTATTCGGTCTGCTTTAACTGCCATTCAATCATTCGGAAGACCTTCAGAAATTGAGTTATTGGTGCTTATTGATCGTCGTTTTAGTCGTCATTTGCCTATACAACCCGATTATCGAGGTCGCCAAGTGGATGCAATCAATGACGAAAAAGTAAAGGTATGCTGGAAGGAGCAAGATGGGGAAGATGCTATTTATTTAATTAATAATAAATTATAAAAATGAGCGAACTTAGCGTAAATCATTTATTGGGTATAAAATATATCAACGAAAATGATATTAACCTTATTTTTGAAACTGCCGATCATTTTAAAGAAGTCATCAATCGTCCCATCAAAAAAGTTCCTTCGCTCAGAGATATAACCATTGCCAACATTTTTTTTGAAAATAGTACTCGAACCAAACTTTCTTTTGAGTTAGCCCAAAAAAGATTATCTGCTGATGTAATTAGTTTTTCGGCTGCGCAATCCTCAGTTAAAAAAGGAGAAACTTTAATAGATACTGTCAACAATATTCTTTCTATGAAAGTGGATATGGTGGTTATGCGACATGCCAATCCTGGAGCAGCCCATTTTTTATCACAAAACGTAAAGGCAAGCATCATAAATGCTGGCGATGGCTCACACGAACATCCAACACAAGCCTTGCTAGATACTTATTCCATTAGAGAAAAACTGGGAGATGTTAGCGGAAAAAAAGTAGTAATTGTAGGTGATATTTTGCACTCAAGAGTGGCACTTTCAAATATATATGCTTTGCAAATGTTGGGTGCTCAAGTTAAAGTTTGTGGCCCTAAAACGCTTATTCCCAAACATATTGAATCACTTGGAGTTACAGTAGAATCAAGTTTACCTAAAGCGCTAGAATGGTGTGATGTAGCTAATATGCTTCGGGTTCAAAACGAAAGAATGGATGTGAACTTTTTTCCTTCTACTAGGGAATATGCCCAACAATATGGATTGGATAAAAAATTACTCGATTCATTGAATAAAGAAATCGTAATCATGCATCCAGGCCCAATTAATAGGGGGGTAGAAATTACCTCAGATGTGGCAGACTCAAAGCAATCTGTGATTTTGAATCAGGTCGAAAACGGAGTAGCTATCCGCATGGCAGTTACTTATTTATTAGCTTCAAAAATTCAATAGTTTTTCTTTTTAATAAAATGATTTATGAATTTTTTTGTGTAAATTAGCTATTATTATCTCCACCATGAAAGTCGATCAAAAAGGACATACTACTTGTATTAAAGATACTCAAGGTGATTTGGTTTCATTTCTTATGAAAGTAACGCATGAGTATAAAACTTTTGAAAAAAACAATATTATTATTGACATCAGTTCCTATAAAAACCTTTCTATTACTGAAATGAATAGTTTTAAAGCACTTTCAAAAGTTCACAAAAAAAATAAAAAATCATTTGTGGTACTAACTTCCGAGGTTGATTACAATGCTGTTTCAGATGATTTGGCTGTTGTTCGATCCCTACAAGAGGCACATGATATTATTGAAATGGAAGAAATAGAAAGAGATTTGGGCTTCTAATTTAAGATTTAAGATTTTAGATATTAGATTAGATCTGACAACTCTAAAATCAGAAATCTAAACTCTAAAATTAAATGAAACTTACTATCCTCGGCTGTTACGCTGCCACACCTCGAACTTTTACTAATCCAACCTCACAGGTATTAGAAATTCGAAATCGATTGTTTTTGATTGATTGTGGCGAAGGAACTCAAATTCAGTTGCGCAAAAACAAAATTCGATTCTCAAAAATTAATCACATTTTTATTTCTCATTTACACGGCGACCATTTTTTTGGGTTAATTGGCTTGATATCTACTTTTGCTTTGTTGAGTCGAGTGATAGATTTGCACATTTATGGTCCAAAAGGAATTCAAGAAATTATTCATTTGCAATTAAAATTGTCTAATTCTTGGCCAAATTATGGGTTGTTTTTTCATGAATTAGAATCTAAAGAAAGTGAAATTATTTTTGAAGATGATAAAGTAATGGTTAAAACTATTCCTTTAAAACATAGAATTTATACGAATGGTTTTTTGTTTGAAGAAAAAAAACAGGAAAGAAAACTGGATATGAATGCCATTCTGAATTACGGTATTGAAAAATGTTACTACCAAAATATCAAAAACGGAAAAGACATCATTTTGGATAATGGTGATTGTGTCGAAAATAGAAAAATTACTTTTGACCCAATTCCAACTATGCGATACGCATTTTGTTCGGATACAGTTTATGACGAAAGTATAATTCCAATAATCAATGAAGTTGATGTTTTATATCACGAATCGACTTTTTTGGATTCGGAAGAATCGTTAGCAAAAAAAACCATGCATTCAACTGCTAAACAAGCTGCAACAATTGCTTTGAAAGCCAATGTAAAACATTTAATTTTGGGTCATTATTCTACTCGATATGAAAATATATCCCTTTTTAAAGAACAAGGAGAAACTGTTTTTTCGAATATTCTTTTGGCTGAGGATTGCAAATCCTTTGAATTTTAATTTTTTAAAAACAAAATATGGAAGACTTTAGTAATTATAGAAAATCGTATGAGAAAAGCGAACTTTTGGAAAATACAATTCCCGAAGATCCAATTAATCTATTCAATAGATGGTTTCACGAAGTGGAGGAATTTAGCACCTCTAATTCTTCTGGAGAAGAAGTTAATGCCATGACCGTTTCTACAATTGGATTGGATGGGTTTCCGAAATCGCGCGTGGTTCTTTTGAAGCAACTAACCTACGAAGGTTTTATTTTTTACACCAATTACAACTCAGAAAAGGGGAGGGCAATCATCAATAACTCGAATGTTTGTCTGTCTTTTTATTGGCATTCGTTAGAACGTCAAGTAATAATTAAAGGAATAGCCGAAAAAACTTCAGCTCAAGTTTCCGATACTTATTTTGATTCCAGACCAACAGGCAGTAAATTAGGTGCTATTGCATCAAATCAAAGCGAGGTAATTTCTTCTAGAGCTGTTTTAGAAGAAAATCTAAAAGAATTAGAAAATCGTTTTGAAGGTATCGAAATACCTAGACCTGTTTTTTGGGGTGGTTTTATAGTTAAACCTATCGAAGTCGAATTTTGGCAAGGAAGACCGAACAGATTACACGATAGAATTCGTTATAAAATTACAGATGATTATAATTGGATAATTGAAAGGTTGTCTTCTTAAAAATAAGAAAAAACGTATTTTTATAATTAATTTTGTGTATTTTGGCTATTTTATTTGCTTTTAAACGATTTTTATTATTATATTTGACCCAGTTATTAAATAGTGATAAAGTAATTTGAAATGAGTTTGCCCCACAATCTACATTAAAAGTAACCTACTTTATTTCAAAAAAATTTAGTTTGATTGTTTAGTCATAAAACCATTCGCTTCTGTGAATGGTTTTTTGGTTTAAATACGGATTCCTAAAAAATAGTATTTCAATTCTTTTGAATAAAAATAGCTTCTGAAAATCAACATAATAGACTTTTGAAAAATATTTTGCCAATTCATATAAAAAAATTACTTTTGCAGTCCTTTTGGTGAATAAGAGTTTCCTTTAGGAATCAAACAATTATACAAACAACTTCTGTTGTTTTCTAGCACGTTATGAAACTCGAGAAAATGCAGAATACAAATTTTTAATCAGCATGTCTGAAACACTAAAATTACAAGAAGAGTTTTTATCAAATTTCAACTGGCACAATTTCGAAGAAGGTATTGATGCAGTAGACGAAAAAAACTTATTAGAATTCGAAGAACTAGTATCAAAAACTTTTATCGCAACTGATCAAGAAGAAGTAGTAGAAGGTGTTGTAGTTCGTATTACAGATAGAGACGTAATCGTTGATATCAACGCAAAATCGGAAGGGGTTATTTCTTTAAATGAATTCCGTTACAATCCAAACTTAAAAGTAGGTGACAAAGTAGAAGTATTAATTGACATCCGTGAGGATAAAACAGGTCAATTGGTATTATCTCACCGTAAAGCACGTACTATTAAATCATGGGATAGAGTTATTTCGGCTAACGAAACTGGCGAAATCGTAAATGGTTTTGTAAAATGCAGAACGAAAGGTGGTATGATTGTAGACGTTTTCGGAATTGAAGCGTTCTTACCAGGATCTCAAATTGATGTTAAACCAATTAGAGATTACGATGTATATGTAAACAAAATGATGGAATTCAAGGTAGTGAAAATCAACCACGAATTCAAAAATGTTGTAGTATCTCACAAAGCGCTTATTGAAGCGGATATTGAAGTACAGAAAAAAGAAATTATCGGAAAATTACAAAAAGGACAAGTATTAGAAGGTGTGGTTAAAAACATTACTTCTTATGGTGTGTTTATTGACCTTGGTGGTGTAGATGGATTAATTCACATTACGGATCTTTCTTGGTCAAGAATCAATCATCCATCTGAAGTACTTGAATTAGATCAAGTATTGAATGTGGTAATCCTTGATTTTGATGATGAGAAAACAAGAATCCAATTAGGATTGAAACAATTAAACGCACACCCTTGGGATGCTTTGAATGCTGAATTGACTATTGGTGATAAAGTAAAAGGTAAAGTGGTTGTAATCGCAGATTACGGTGCATTTATCGAAGTAGCTGAAGGTGTTGAAGGATTGATTCACGTGTCTGAAATGTCATGGTCAACTCATTTACGTTCTGCTCAAGATTTCGTAAAAGTTGGTGACTCTGTTGAAGCAGTTATCTTGACTTTAGACAGAGACGATCGTAAAATGTCTATGGGTATCAAACAATTAACTCAAGATCCTTGGACAGATATTACTGCTAAATATCCAGTAGGTTCTAAACATACAGGAATCGTTAGAAACTTTACCAATTTTGGAATTTTCGTAGAATTAGAAGAAGGAATCGA
>CAMAWK010000150.1 GCA_945861915.1 Flavobacterium psychrophilum
AACTATGTTCCTGAAAATGAGAATGATAAAACCAAACATATCGGTTTGGTTGGAAAAGGAATCACTTTTGATACAGGAGGATTGAATATCAAGACTTCTGGTATGCTGCACATGAAATGCGATATGGCGGGCGGTGCTGCTGTTTTTGGTGCCATGCAATTAATTTCAGATTTAAAGTTACCTGTAAAAGTTACTGCAATTGTTCCATGTGCGGAGAATTCTGTCGATGCAAAATCATTTATGCCTAGCGATGTAATTCAAAGTTACAGTGGTCATTCTATTGAAATTATAGATACTGATGCGGAGGGAAGATTGATTTTGGCTGATGGATTATCGTATTTAATTAAAAATTTCAAACCAGAATATATTGTTGATATTGCTACTTTAACTGGAAGTTGCGTTGGGACTTTTGGTTATGAATGTGCCGGTTTATTTACTAATAACGATCTTGTTTCTAAGAAACTGCAAGAATCTGGAGATGAAATTGGCGAAAGACTTTGGCAATTGCCACTTTGGGATTCTTATAAATTGGATATAGAAAGTGATATTGCCGATGTGAAGAATTATAGCGGAAAACCAGTAGCTGGAGCAATAAGTGCTGCTAAATTTTTAGAATTTTTCACAGAAAATCACACCGCTTGGGCACATTTAGACATTGCTGGAGTTGCTTTTGGCGACGACGAATTTGCAAAAAGCAAACATGCCACCGCTTATGGCGTTCATTTATTGACTAAATTTATTGAAAATCTATAAATATGGAAAATTCCAAAACTTTCATTTGTATCTCTAATTATTTTAAAGGGGTTGATTTTTTAATTCAATTGAAAGAATTGGGAAATAAAGTTTTTTTGATTACTTCCGAAAAATTAAGAGACAAACCTTGGCCAACCGAATCTATTGATGAGATATTTTACATGCCAGGTCAAGATACCGATTGGAATTTAGAGCATTTACTTTTAGGAGTGGGCAGTTTGATGAAATCAAATACAATTGATGCCATTGTTGCCTTGGACGATTATGATGTTGAAAAAGCCACATATTTAAGAGAAAATCTCCGTATTGATGGAATGGGACAAACTACAGGTCGTTATTTTAGAGATAAATTGGCGATGCGAATGAGAGCGAAGAGTTGCGGCATTTCGAATCCTCTTTTTTGTTCCTTGTTTAACGATCATGACATCAATACTTTTGCTGATTCAGTGGCTGCTCCATGGGTTTTAAAACCACGTTCTGAAGCATCTTCGGCGGGAATTATAAAAGTGTTTGACAAAGAAAGTTTGTGGATTCACATCAACGAAATGGGGAATAACAGGTTCAAATATTTGTTAGAACAATTTCGTCCAGGTGATGTGTATCATTGTGATAGTTTGGTTTTAAATAACAAAATTATTTTTAGCATTACTTCTAAATATTTATCTACTCCTATGGAAATTTCTCAGAGTGGTGGTATTTTTAGAAGTGCCAATATTGAATATGATTCAGAAGATGATAAAGCTATAAAAGCAATAAATGAGCAAGTTATAAAAGGTTTTGGTTTAAAACACGGTGCGGCTCATTCAGAATATATTAAATGTAGCGACAACGGAAAAATCTATTTTCTTGAAACTTCTTCTCGCGTGGGTGGCGCACATCTTGCCGAAATGATTGCCGAAGCGTCCAATATCAATCTTTGGAAAGAATGGGCGAAAATTGAAGATTCGTTAGCAAAAGCAACAAAATATACTTTACCAAAAATCAAAAAAGAGTATGCTGGAATTGTACTAACTTTATCTAAATTTCAACATCCTGATTTATCATCGTTTTCTGATTCGGAAGTTTGTTTTAAAGTTCCTTTGGATTATCACGCAGGTTTAATTGTAAAATCAGATTCAAATAAAAGAATTCTAGCATTACTACACGATTATGCCAATCGTTTATCAAAAGATTTTGCAGCTGTTGGAGAACAAAAAAAGGTAACTAATTTGCATTAACAAGACAAACAGTTTAATGTAAAACCGTTTGAATTTTTGAATCTAATTGTAAATCTTATCAAACAAATCGTTATATTTTTGCATTACCACTTTTCGTTTTAGTTTCATTGTGGGAGTCAAATGTCCACCTGCAATAGACCAAACATCGGGAGTAAATTCAAAGCGTTTAATTTGTTCCCAGTTGCCAAATTTTTTATTTAAAGTTTCAATTTCATTTTGAATTCTTTCTTTTACTTTTGGATTACAAATGATAGATTCGTTGGTGTTATCAACAGGAATTCCATGCATTTTTTGCCATTCTTTTACAAAATCAAAATTGAGTTGAATAAAAGCGGCAGGCATTTTTTGTCCTTCGCCAATCACCATAATATTCTCAATAAATCGGGATTGTTTCATGGCATTTTCTAATAATTGAGGCGAAATATATTTACCACCAGAGGTTTTAAACATTTCTTTTTTACGATCGGTAATTTTTAGAAACCCTTCACTATCAATTAAACCGATATCTCCCGTGTGAAAATAACCATCTACAATGGCTAAGTTTGTCAATTCTGTTTCTTTGTAATAACCCATCATCACGTTGGGGCCTTTGCAAAGTATTTCGCCATCTTCGGCTATTTTTATTTCCACGTTATCAATAATTTTTCCAGCAGTACCAATTTTGAATCCTCTGTTTCTATAATCATTCACAGAAATAACTGGCGAAGTTTCGGTTAATCCGTAGCCTTCCATGATATAAATTTCGGCTGCAGCAAAAACACGAGCTAATCTAGGCTGAAGTGCGGCACTTCCGTTTACAATTAAATCTAATCTTCCGCCCAAACCTGCTTTCCATTTACTAAAAATGAGTTTTCGTGCGATTTTAAGTTGCCATTCATACCAAAAACCGTTGACTCCATAAGGTTCATATCTTTCTCCAATAGCTACTGCCCAAAAGAAAAGTTTTCGTTTTATACCTGTGAGTTCGCTTCCTTTTGAAATAATTTTTTCATATACTTTTTCAATAAGTCTGGGTACGCCAGTCATCACAGTGGGTTGCACTTCTTTGATATTATCACTAATTTTTTCTATTGATTCGCCAAAGTAAATCGAACATCCATAAAATTGATAAATATAAGTGACCATTCTTTCATAAATATGGCAAATGGGTAAAAAACTGAGTGCAATATTTTTTCCTTCTTCAAAAGGAATTCGGTTGGCACTATCTAAGACATTTGAAACTATATTTTTATGCGAAAGCATGACGCCTTTTGGAGTTCCTGTGGTTCCCGAAGTATAAATAATCGTCGCTAAGTCATCGGGTTGAACACTGTTTTTTCGTTCCTCCACTTCCGATTGGTTGCTTGTGTCACTTCCAAGTTCTAATAGTTCTTTCCAATTCTTGCAATTTTCAATTTCATTAAAAGAATAGACTTCTTTCAAATGTTTGATTTTGTCCTTGTTAATCAGTACTTTTTCGTAGACTTCATCATCCGAAACGAAACAATACAAAGCCTCGGAATGATTTAAAATATAAAGATAATCATCAGAAGAAATGGTTGGATAAATTGGGACATTTTGCGCACCTGTTTGTAAAATACCAATATCCATGATATGCCATTCGGTTCTGTTATTAGATGAAATTATGGCAATTTTATCATTTTTTTGAACACCCAATCGCAACAATGCTCTAGAAATTGCATTGGCTTTGTCGATATATTCTTGGGTGGATGTTTTAACCCATTCTCCGTTTTGTTTGGTTGCTAATGCAACGGGAATATTAAATTTATTGAGTTGGTGGTACGGAAAGTCGAATAATCTAGAAATAGCAGTCATTTGGTTTGGGTTATAATAAGTAGGCAAATTAAGGAATAATTCGCGATTTACCAATTTTAAATTGGTTACAAATTGGAATCATCTAATTTTTATCTTGTATTCTATTTAGTATTACATTTGCCTACTCACGAATTAATTGGATTGATTATATCAAATAATTGAAATTGGATTATGACAAAAAACAAAAAAATAATAGGATTAGCGATACTGACGATCGTTTTGGTTTTAGCAGGGAAATATGTGTACGATATGCATATCAATCATAATTTTGAAACGATAACTGAAGGGAAAGTCTATAAATCGGGTGTGATTCCTCCCGATGAATTAGGAAGTTATATTACTAAATATAAAATCAAGTCAGTGATAGATTTGCGTTTTCCGGGAACAGGTGACGACGTAAATAATCCTGAAATTCCTGCGGAACTCACCGCCGAAAAAAACGCTATTGAAAAATTAAAAGGTGTCAATTATTTCAACAATGGTTCAGACCAAGTGCCTAAACAAGAAAATTTAAATTCTTTTTTTAAAATCATGGATAATCCAGCCAATTATCCTGTTTTGATTCATTGTTATCACGGAGTGGGTCGTGCCGAAATGTACTCGGCTATTTACAGAATCGAATACGAAAATTTCACTAATGAAGAAGCTAGAAGCGGCGTGCGAACACTCGTAAAATGGAGCTCTTTTGACGATGGAAAACCAAAAGGTGAATTTTTGAAAGGGTACAAATCTCGTAAAGAATTGGGGGTTGAAAAAGAGTGAATTATTATTTGCTGTATTTTCAATTATAATTTTTCTATCCACAATCTCGCATTTACAAAGGCTTCATGCCAAGGCGACACTTCATCGTTTCTTCCTTCTGGATAATAGGCCCAGTTCCATTGAAAAGTTGAACGTTCTATGTGTGGCATCATTACTAAATGGCGACCTGTTGTGTCGCAAAGCATTGCCGTATTATAATCAGAACCATTTGGATTGGCAGGATAACTATCGTAACCGTATTTTCCAACAATATTGTAGTTTGATTCTGGTTCGGGTAAATTGAATTTTCCTTCGCCATGCGAAACCCAAACGCCCAAAGTGCTTCCCGCCAATGTCGATAGCATCACCGATTTGTTTTCCTTAATCGTTACCGAGGTGAAAATACTTTCGTGTTTGTGACTGTCGTTGTGCAACATTTTTCCATGCACTTCATGCTCTGGATTTATTTTTTCTAATTCCATCAACAACTGGCAACCGTTACAGATTCCAACCGATAATGTATCTTCTCTTTTGAAGAAATTATCCAAGGCAGTTTTGGCTTTTTCGTTGAATAAAAAGGCTCCAGCCCAGCCTTTGGCTGAACCCAAAACATCAGAATTCGAGAATCCTCCAACCGCTCCAATAAATTGAATATCTTTCAGATTTTCACGTCCCGAAATTAAGTCGGTCATGTGAACATCCTTCACATCAAAACCTGCCAAATACATGGCGTTTGCCATTTCGCGCTCGGAATTACTTCCTTTTTCACGGATGATGGCAGCTTTAGGTTTTGGTTTTGAGTTGTCGATAATTGGTGCTTTTCCATTAAAATGGGTTGGAAAAGTATAGTTTAATGTTTGAGTTGCATAGTTTTCAAAACGTGCTTTTGCCGTGCCGTTTTTGGCTTGTTTTTGGTCTAATAAATAAGAAGTTTTGAACCAAATATTTCTATATTTTTTTATTTCAAAAGTCAAAAAGCCAAGGTCTAAACTACCACTTGTGGTAATCGTACCTAGTTTATTAAACGAAATAGAATTATTGTTTAATTTATTTTCAAAAACAGTATCATCTTTTGCCTGAATTACAATTCCGATATTTTCAGCAAATAATATTTTGACTAAATCTTTTTCTTCAAAAGAATCAAATGAAATAGTAGCACCCAAATTCACATCAGCAAAACACATTTCCAATAAAGTGGTAATCAA
>CAMAWK010000151.1 GCA_945861915.1 Flavobacterium psychrophilum
AATAAGTCAGTCTTTTGACCGATAAGAGGTAATTATAAATGTTGAAAATATAAAATAAAACATATATGAAATCGCCATTAACGAAAAGTTTGCGTAAGCAAACACCAATAAGTAAAAAGCGATACCATATATGACCGCTAAAAAATTAAAATTTACATATATGAAAAAAATATTTTTAATATACTGTTTATTAGGCACTTTTTTTCTTTGGTCACAAGAGAACGCTCCTAATCCATCGGACAATAAAAACTGGATAAGCAACATAAGTTATGATTTAAACGGGAACACGATATCGAAAGGTATTGGTTATTTTAACACCTTGGGAAAACCCACACAAAGCCAATCTTGGGATGTGCTAACAAACAAAGTTTGGACATCCCAAACTATGTATGACTACCAAGGGCGTCCCGCTTTACAAACTCTAAGTGCCCCAACAGGAACCGCTTTTGGCTACCAAAATAGCTTTGTACAAAAAACAAACGGAAATTTTACCGTAGCCGATTTTGACACCCCTGCTACCCTGTCTTCGCCTGCTACTATAGGAAGCCAACCCAACAGTTTAGGTTGGTATTACAGCAATAACAATACTAGCGAACCCTATCAGGACATTACTGCATATCCCTTTTCCCGTTCCATTTACAGTAGGCTAAATCCAGGAACGGTTTTAAAAAACATTGGAGGCAACAAAGTCACAATAAATGGCACAGACCAATGGCTTCAAGGGCATTCCTTTAGTATGCCCGTAGCCCAAGAGTTGCAATATGCTTTTGGTTTGGATCAATACCCAAAAATTAAAGTTTTTGAATCAGAATGTACATTTCCTATGCAAACTTTTTATACAGAATATATGTATGATATTCAGTTAGTAAATATAGAAAACTGTACTTATGGTCCCACAATATTTAATGTTCTTATAAATGGGGGTACAACAGAATTTCTTTTAAATAACATTTACAAAGTAGATGCTTTTCTAGATTTTGCCAATAATATTTATAATGAACAAGAAGCTTATTACAAAATCGTTGGCAGAACACCTGGTTTAGATTATAATGCTACTAAGAATGCAAATATTCAATGTGGACCCTTTATGAGTTGTTCACAAGTATACATACAAGCAGATTATATAAAAGCCTCCAAAACCGTAATGCGCGATGTTCGTGGCATAGAAACAGTCGTGTTTACAGACAGTGACGGCAATACACTAGCCGCTGCACGAAGTGGAAATGAAGACGGTAAGGCACCATCACCCTATAATGTGGTATCGCCCATTGGCGAACAAGGTTTTGTTGACATACACATTCCAGTAGGTTGTGGGGGTACTATCAGTTTTGTAGGGGCTAGTGCCACTTACTACATTTATGATTTAGTGACAGAGGCAAAACTTAATGGTGGAAACCCCATTAGCACCCGAACCTTCCCATTAACTCCTGGCATATACAGAATACAGGAAGCAACGACAGCATTTCATAAAAACCCGTTCCCTTATGTTAAAATCAATAATGGTGCTATCAGTCTTATAGATAATAACCTAAACATAGGAGTAAGTTACTCCGTTAATTATTATGATTACAGTCTGAATTTTTATGACAAAGCAGGCAGGCTTACCCAAAGTGTCCAACCCGAAGGATTTGACGCGGCCTTATCATTAACTGTACCCACCCGCAACCATAGCTTAACAAGCAGCTTTACTTACAACACTCTTGGGCAATTACTAAATACCTCCAACCCCGATGAAGGGACGGCACAATTTAAGTACCGAAAAGACGGACAAATCCGTTTTTCGCAAAACAGCCTGCAAGCCACCAATAATGAGTTTTCCTATACCAATTATGATACTTTGGGACGCCCAACAGACAGTGGGGTATTGCAAAGTACTGACTTTGCAACTGCCGACCCTGACAATAACACGCTGCCCTCTGGCACGGCAAAAGAACAAACCTTTACCGTTTATGATATGCCAGACAGCGGTCTAGCACAACTATTAACCAGCGCAGGACTGCCAAGCAACAACTACAAACAACAATTTGTGGCAGGCAATGTGAGTAAAACCTATACAAGCAATCCCAGCACCACCACCACTTGGTACAGTTATGACAATTATGGCAGACTAACCTGGTTGGTGCAAAACATAAACGGTCTGGGTATCAAAACAATCGATTATGAGTATGATTTTGCAAAAGGACACGTAACCAAAGTACTATACCAAAAAAATAGTCCGTCCGATGTATTCGTACACCGATACAATTACGACAATGCTGGACAACTAACCAGTGTAGAAACATCAACAAACAATACCGCCTTTACGCAACAAGAAAGTTATACTTATTTTGAAACAGGAGGTCTCAAACGCAAAGTACTTTTAGGAGGAATACAGGGTACAGATTATGTTTACAATTTAAGCGGACAACTAAAAGCCATTAACCATCCCGGTCTAAGTCCAGACAAAGACCCTGGAGGCGATACCAACGATGCCTTTGGGATGCTTATAGATTACCACGAAAAAGATTATGCCCGCACCCAAAGGACAAACATTAGTACATCGCCTTTTGGTACCAACCAGTATAACGGCAACATCAAAACAATCCGTTGGAACACCTTTGGCAATGCCTTACCAGCACAGAGGGAAAACACATACAACTATCAGTACAATAAAAATAACTGGTTGCAAGAGGCCAATTACGGCGAATCTATAACAAACAACAGTACCGAAACCTTAGCCGAGAACCTTACATCGGTGGCGGTAACGGCTAATGGCAGTACTTTAGATTTAAAAGCCACCAGCACAATTGTGATGCTACCCGGTTTTCATGCACAATCAGGGAGTACAGTAACCACAAAAATTTCCCCTTTAACTAGTTTTAACCCAAAAAATAATGGCGACTACAATGAGGGCAATATTACCTACGATGCCAACGGCAACATACAAACACTCAAGCGAAATAAAAACACCGTGGCTGGCAGCAATGCCATGGATGAGCTAACCTATAATTATGACCCTGCAAAACCCAACCAACTTAGCAGTGTGGATGATGCGGTAACCATCCCCACCAACGCCCAAGACATCAAAGACCAGAATGCCAACAACTACAAATACAACAGCATTGGTCAATTGACGGAAAATGTAAGCGAAGGCATAAAATATGTCTATAATGCGAGTGGACTCGTTACCGTGGTGCTTAAAAATTCCTTACCTTTAGTCAAGTTCTTTTATAGCGACAAAGGATACAGGGTAAAAAAAGAAACTTATAATAACCCAGGTAATTTAACCAGTACCGATTATTATGTGTCTGATGCGGCAGGCAATATTATGGCGATATACAGAGGTACCTCTCTAACCGAGCAAGCTATTTATGGAGCTGGTCGCATTGGGGTGTACAAACGACCAAGCAACAGTAGCGTGTATGAACTCACAGATCATTTGGGTAATGTGCGGGCTGTGATAGGCAAAGATAGCAACAACAATATGTTAATGCTTAGCCGCACAGATTACTACCCCTTTGGGATGCCCATGCCCGACAGGAATATTGTTGGGGACTATCGCTATGCCTTTCAAGGGCAAGAAAAAGACACTGAAACTGGGATGGAAGCTTTTCAGCTAAGACTATGGGATGGAAGATTAGGGAGGTGGTTAACGGTGGATCCGTATGGACAATTTGATAGTCCATACGTTGGTATGGGGAATAATCCGATAGATGGTATTGACTCTGATGGAGGATGTTATGTGAAAAATTCGGATGGTTCATATAGTCCTTGCCCTGATGGTAAATTAGGAGCACAAAGAAATGATTCATTTGGTTTCAACTGGACTTTTACTAAAGATAGCGGTTGGCAACTTACACACGGAGCATCTGGGAAAATTGTCACTAGCTATGTACCTGTTTTAGCAGACGGATCAGCAAATTATTATATAAAAAGATATTTAGATCATTTACAAAGATATAATTCAAAACCGCCCGATTATTATTTGAGTTACGGTCATAAGTATATTAATAGATTTAAAAATGAAACAAATAGTAAATTGTCAAAAGCTGGTCAAATATGGTTAAAAGCAACTGCTTCTAGTCTTCAAAGACTTATGGAAACAGGATTGAAAAACAGTAAAGGTAGTATTGCGATGAATAATGATGCTTTTCAAAATTTTGCTTTTAAAACACATGTCCCTGCTTATGTTGGAAGCGGGCTATTAGATTTAAGCAATAGTGACAAATTCACAATAGGAAATACTCCTGATTATAAAGATCTTTTTACATCTAATGGTTTTGAGCAAGTAAGAATTATCTTTGCATTACAAGAGCTTAAATGGATGTTTCAAACTTTAAATTACATAGGTGAGCAAGCAAAAGGTAAACCTGATTGTGGATGTCCTAAATAGAAAATTATGATACAAAAGAAACAATTATCTATTTTATCTTTTCTATTTCTTTTTTTATCCTGTAAACAAAATAATTATGACTGGAAAGTATATAATAGTGATGTGACAAATTTAAAATCAATAGATGAGAAATTTAATAAAATTCTTAATATTGATAATTCTGTTTATTTGTTTGGTAGTAGGGATGAGTCAACAAACATGACCGATATGGAGTATGTTGTTTATAAATCCGTAAACTTTGGAAAAAACTGGGAATTAATTTTAGAGGGAAACGGAGACATCGTGAATGCTTTTTATGCAAATCAAGATATATATTTGGTAAAAGAAAATTACAAAGAAAATTCCTTTAAAGGTTTTAAAACGACTTTATTGAAATTTAATATTAAAACTGGAATTATAGAAAGTGTTCATCAATTTAAAAAAGAGAGTTCAATTATAGACGGAATTTTGGATGATTATGAATCAGGATCTTTAATTATCAGTAATTCGTTTTCTTCAACAGATAATTCTATTTTCAAAACCAGCGACAATTTTAATTCTTGTGATAGTATTTATATAGGTAAATCAATTAAGAAAAATTATTTTTTTAAGAATAAAATTTATCTTTTAACTTATGAATTAATACTTAAAAACTATAAGGTTCAAGAACAAAATAAATTATATATAATTGATAAAGATGATAATAGGGACTCTTTGTATATAGAATCTAATATAAATGATTTTGTTGTTGATATTGATGGTATATTGCTTTTAGGGAAAAAAGAAGAAGATATAACTCTTAATTATTTTGGTAAAAAGGAGGATGTAAATATTACCAGTATTATAAGAGCTGGAAATTTAGAGCCACAAAAAATATATAAATACAAAAGCTTTATAGCTGTATTATTGAGTTCAACAAATGAACATGCTTTAGGTGGATTTGGAGGTTCTGAATACCATTTGTTTCTTTCATTTGATAATGGGAAGGTCTTTAAAGAGGAAGAACTTCCGATTAAGGATTATGTTGGACAAATATTATTTTATAAAGACGAAAAAATAATTATTTACTCTGGATCAGGTAGAATCTCTGTTTGTAAATTAAAAAAAACAATTTAAGATTTTTATAGTTCAAGTTCTTTTATAGCGACAAAGGATACAGGGTAAAAAAAGAAACTTATAATAACCCAGGTAATTTAACCAGTACCGATTATTATGTGTCTGATGCGGCAGGCAATATTATGGCGATATACAGAGGTACCTCTCTAACCGAGCAAGCCATTTATGGAGCTGGTCGCATTGGGGTGTACAAACGACCAAGCAACAGTAGCGTGTATGAACTCACAGA
>CAMAWK010000152.1 GCA_945861915.1 Flavobacterium psychrophilum
CAAAATGGATGAAGTTGAATAAGGTCAACTAACGAAAATAAAAAAAGGCTTCTCGATTGAGAAGCCTTTTTTGTGCGGATAATAGGACTTTAACCCTGTGATTTCATTCTTTTTTATGCAATTCAAAAACAAATTATTAGTCTATATATCAATGTTTTATATTTTTTTAAATAATATGAGCTGCACCGAGCTGCACAATTATACATTAATTTTGGGGGAAATACGGGGGAAATAAATTATCTTTGTAATATGGCAACAGTTAATTTTAGAATAGACTTAAAAGCAAAGAATGACCCTACCAAGATATATGTTAGGTTTAAAGGTCGTGACTTTGATTGTGAAGCACCAACAGAATTTTTAGTTTCTAAAAAAGATTGGAGTGTTTCAAAACAAAAAATTAAAACCACTTTCAGTTCTGATGATATTCGCAACAACATTAACAAAGAATTAAAAAATCTTGAAACAGATATTATTGACCAATTCAATGAAGATAATCACAAAGGGATAAAGATTACTACTAAATGGCTAAAAGACTTAATCAAGTTATTTCACAACAAACCAAACTCAAATGATGGCGATGCTAAAAAATTTTTAACATCATTTTCAGATAAATTTGCTGTAGAAATGGCTAACAAAACAAACCCAAGAACAGGTAATAAACTAAACATAAGAACTATACAAGATTATCAAAACTCATCAAATAAGTTAAAAGAATTTGAAATCTACAGAAACAAAAAAATTAGAATTACTGAGATTGATTTACAATTTCACAAAGAATTTATAGATTACTTACGCATTGTAGATATATTAGGCGACAATACTATTGGCGGAATAATTGATAACCTTAAAGCATTTCTTCGGGATGCAGAAAAAATGAAACTTAAAGTTGACCCTATATTCAGGTCTAAAGATTTTTTTTCACCTTCATTTATTCCTAAAGACATTTATTTCGATGAAGACGAAATAGAAAAAATTAGAAATCACACATTCGACTTTGATAGTTATTTGGATAATGCTAGAGACTGGCTTATAATTGGATTATGGACAGGACTAAGAGTTTCCGACCTTTTAGAATTAACAATTAAAGATGTTAAAAACAATTACATAGACAATACAAATTTCAAAACCGATATTCCCGTAACGATTCCACTTCATCCAAACGTTAAAGACATATTAAACAAAAGAAATGGAAACTTTCCTAGAAACATTAGTGAACAAAATTTTAATGACTACATAAAAGAAGTAGCAAAAAATGTGGGTATTAAGGAAGTAGTTAGCGGTTCAAAAATGATTTTAATATGTAATGAAGATGGTGAACCAAAATTAGACAAAGACGGAAAAAATATTCATAGAAAAAAAGTTGGCATGTTCCCAAAACATGAATTAGTTACAACGCATATTTGCAGAAGGTCTTTTGCAACAAACCTATATGGAAAGATTGATGCTTTGACAATAATGAAAATTACAGGACACAAAACGGAAGAACAATTTTTGAAGTATATAAAAATAACACCAAAGCATCATGCTGAAAAATTAAGCAAACTTTGGGGTGAAATATATAAATGAATAATCCTGCTTCCGCAGGATCATTCATTTTAAAGCATTAATATATACTAAAACATCTGAGTTTTTGTACTTGACACTCCTGCCAATTGAACACTTCTTTAGCTTACCTTTTTCGGCTAGGTTATCTACCTGTCTAACAGACAAGTTTAATTTTTCAGCAGTAGCTTCTCTATTCAATAATTTATCATCGAAACTATAGTTTTCTAATAGTTCCTTTTTAAATTCTTCAAATTTTATTATTGAAAGCCTTTCAACTTCATTGTTAATCATTTTAATTAACGCATTTTCATTTATTAAATTGGATAAATCCATATAATACCAACTACCAAATCTCAGTTTTTTACTAAGGTAGCGAGAGTTATTTTGCCTCGTTTGAGGAAAAGAGAAACACGAGATACATTACAGGATTGTAATTAATAAACTATTATTTCACCTAGTGGCTATAACTAAGAATCAACCAAGAATAACCTTTTGAGCATGACCTTAAGAGTGTCATTTGTTCAAAAATACGAAATAAATTCCATAATACCAAGTTTTTTACAAAACAAAATCCTACAAAAAAATCATTATAGATTTCGATATATTTGGTTACTTTAGTGTTTTTTAAATTCTGATTCCTAAATATGACAATCCAACAATATATTACCAAAGTTGAAACGCTATACAAAACAGGTAACGCAAGAGAACACTCTTATCGTGGAGACCTTCAAAACCTCATCATGGCAATTTTGCCAGACGTTCTGGTAACAAATGAACCTGCAAGAGTTGATTGTGGTGCTCCTGATTATGTTTTGACCCGTAAGGATATCCCGATTGGATATATTGAAGCTAAAGACATAGGAATTGATTTAGGAAGCAAAACCCTAAAAGAACAGTTTGACCGATACAAGTCAGGACTATCGAATTTGATTTTTACCGATTATTTAGACTTTCATTTTTACAAAGACGGTGAGTTTGTAACCAAAATAGCTATTGCAAAAATTGAGAACAATTCAATTATACCTATCCCCGAAAGTTTTAATCAGTTCTCCGAACTAATAAAAAATTTCGCATTAACCGTTTCTCAAACCATCAAATCACCAACCTCTTTGGCTCGTATGATGGCAGGAAAAGCAAAATTGATGGCAGACGTTATCGAAAAATCTTTGAACCTTGACGACCAAGAAGGGAAACGCTCACAAATCAAATCGCAAATGCTTTCGTTTCAACAAATGTTGATTCACGACATAGACAACAAAGCCTTTGCTGACATCTATTCTCAAACCATTGCTTATGGTATGTTTGCGGCTCGATACCACGACCCAACTTTGCCAACCTTCTCTCGTATGGAAGCTGCTGAGTTAATACCTAAAAGCAACCCCTTTTTAAGAAAATTATTTCAAGACATTGCAGGTTTTGACCTTGACACTCGTTTAACATGGATAGTGGATGAATTGGTTATTATTTTCTTAGCCTCCGATGTTGCTCAAATCATGCGTAATTTTGGGAAAAGTACCAAGCAAGAAGACCCTGTTGTTCACTTTTATGAAACATTTTTAGGAGAGTACAATCCTGCATTACGAAAAGCACGTGGGGTTTGGTACACACCGCAACCCGTAGTTAATTTTATAGTTCGTGCCGTTGACGATATTTTAAAAACCGATTTCAATTTGCCGCAAGGATTAGCAGACACTTCTAAAACCAAAATAAAGAAAAAAACGGTTACTCAAACGGGTACAGGAATGAACTCTAAAATTAAGGAAGTAGAAACCGAAGTTGAGGTTCACAAAGTACAAATATTAGACCCTGCAACAGGAACAGGAACATTCTTGGCTGAGGTTGTAAAACATATTTACAAGAAGTTTGAAGGACAACAAGGTATTTGGAGTAAGTATGTTGCCAACGACCTAATACCTCGTTTAAACGGCTTTGAATTGCTTATGGCGAGTTATGCCATGGCACACCTTAAAATGGATATGCTTCTAACCGAAACAGGTTACAAGCCAACCGATGACCAACGCTTCAAAATCTTTTTGACGAACTCGTTGGAAGAAGCTCACCAAGATAGTGGAACACTTTTCAGTTCTTGGTTGTCAGACGAAAGCAACCAAGCCAACGAGATAAAACGTGATACGCCTGTAATGGTTATCATTGGTAACCCACCCTATAGCGGTGAAAGTGCCAACAAAGGGGATTGGATAATGAAACTTATGGAGGACTACAAAAAAGAACCAGGAGGTAAAGAGAAGTTGAAGGAACGTAATCCTAAATGGATAAATGATGACTACGTAAAGTTTTTGCGATTTGGTCAACATTTTATTGAAAAAAATGGTGAGGGTGTACTAGCTTTTATTAATCCACATGGTTTTTTAGATAACCCGACATTTCGTGGAATGCGGTGGAACTTGTTAAAAACCTATGATAAAATCTACACCATAGATTTACATGGGAATAGTAAGAAAAAAGAAACCGCACTTGATGGTTCAATTGACCAAAACGTATTTGACATCATGCAAGGTGTTTCTGTTAATTTATTTATTAAAACAGGTAAGAAAAAGAAAGAAGAATTAGGTAAAGTATTGCATTACGATTTGTTTGGAAAACGAGAAGATAAGTATAACTTTCTTTCATCTAATTCTATTAAAACTATTGAATACTTAGAACTACCAAATGTTGCACCAAACTTTTTTTTTACAAATAAAAATTTTGAAGAACAAGGTACATACGAAAAAGGGTTCTCAGTAAGTGAAATATTCCCGCTAAACAATGTTGGTATTGTTACTGCAAGAGATGGTTTTACTATTCACAATTCAAAACAAGAAGTTGAAGACACTATTAATGAATTTTTAAACTTAAGCGATGAAGAAGCAAGAACAAAATTTAATTTAGGAAAAGATGTTCGGGATTGGCAAGTGAATTTTGCCAAGAATGATTTAAAAAATAATTACCCACATAAAGGAAAATTTACAAAAATTTGTTATCGACCATTTGATGAAAAATGGACTTACTATACTGGTAAATCTAAAGGATTTCATTGCTATCCTAGGTCAGAAGTAATGCAACATTTCACATTAGGCGAGAATGTAGGATTAATTATTGGTAGACAAGGTCAAGCTGTTGGTTCAATGCAATGGAATCTTTCTTATATTACTAATTCAATGACAGATTTAAATTTGTACTATAGAGGAGGCGGAACAACCTTTCCGCTTTATTTGTACAACAATGGTCAAAAAGATGTCTTTCAGTCAGAAGACCGCTTACCAAATTTAAACATGGAAATCGTTAACCAAATCGCAATAGGTTTAGGATTAACCTTCACCAAAGAAAAAGAAGAAACACCCAACACTTTCGCCCCGATTGATTTGTTAGATTACATCTATGCGGTGCTACACTCACCAAACTATCGTGAGAAGTACAAAGAGTTTTTAAAAATAGATTTCCCAAGGATTCCAGCTCCGCTGGATCCTGGGAAATTTTGGCAACTCGTGAAACTAGGCGGTGAATTAAGGCAAATACACCTGTTAGAAAGTCCAATTGTAGAAAAATACATCACACAATATCCCGAAGATGGCGACAATATTGTAACCAAACCTGTTTACAAAAACGGTAACGTTTATATTAACGAAACGCAATACTTTGCCAATGTTCCTGCTGCTGCATGGGAATTTTACATTGGTGGTTATCAACCATGCCAAAAATGGCTGAAAGACCGAAAAGACCGAGAACTAAGTTTTGAAGATATTTTGCATTACCAAAAAATAGTTGTCGCTTTGAGTGAAACGGATAGGATTATGAAGGAAATTGATAAGATTGAAATTTAAGTAATGGAAAAGGAAAATGATTCTTGGGCAAATGCTCACGAAAATATATCTGAATTTGAAAATGAAGTTGTCAAACCAATTTTTCCAAATGCTCGCCTAGCATCTAGCTTTATGATGGGTTCTCCAGAACAAGCTCCAAATTCATTTAAACCGAAGTTATCTTCGGGAGAACTTTTTAAAAATACAGATTACGAATACGATGGTGATG
>CAMAWK010000153.1 GCA_945861915.1 Flavobacterium psychrophilum
GGTAGGAATAAATGACTTGATACCTTGCATGGCATCACGCGGACATTCGATAATTTTGATTGCTTCCATAGAATTTCAAAGATAATTAAAAATAAATTTTTTTGTAATGAAAATAATTCTAATTTAGCAATACAGAACAGTACAGTACACTTGTTATGAAAAATGAAAATTTAAATTTTACTATTTTTGAAAAAAGTGATATTCCAAAATACCAGCAATTGGTGAATGCAATCAATAATGCCATTGCAGAACAATTGATTCTTAAAGGCGAAATGCTACCATCCGTAAATAGTATTTGCAAGGTAAACAACCTCTCTAAAGATACCGTTTTCAAAGCTTATTCGATTTTAAAAACCCAAGGAGTTATTGAATCTGTACCTAATAAAGGATATTATGTTGTAGGCGAAACCAAAAAAATTCTCTTGGTTTTAGATACTTTCAAAGCTTACAAAGAAGTTTTGTATCATTCGTTTATCAATAATTTACCAGACAATTGCATTGTAGATGTGCAGTTTCATCATTATCATTTAGACAATTTTAAAAACATTATCAACAATAGTATCGGTAAATACTACAAATATGTGGTAATGGACTTTAATCATCACGAGGATAAATTATTGTCAGTAATTCCAAATGAAAAGCTATTATTAATTGATTGGAATATCAATACAACAGCTGCAAATAATTATGTTTTTCAAGATTTTGGACAATCATTTTATGAAGCGTTGCTTGGCGCGGTTGAATCCTTCGGGAAATACGAAGCAATTCACTTTGTTTACCCCAATTTCACCAATCATCCCATAGAAACGGTTAAGTTTTTTGAAAAATACTGTAAAGAATTCAAATTCAATTATAAAATCATTACCAATCCCAAAGAGTTCAATGTCAAAGAAAATATAGCCTACATAAGTGTTAGTGACCGAATTCTAGGACAATTTTTAGAACAATGTCAAGAAAAAAATTTGGAGCCTGGGAAAGATGTTGGTTTTTTGTCATATAACGAAACTCCTATGAAAAAATTTATTTACAAAGGCATTTCAGTGGTTTCAACAGATTTTAAAGTACTTGGCTCAAAAGCCGCCGAGTTTATAACAAAAGGGGAGTCTTTGCATTTTTACGTTCCCACACAATTAACACTGAGAGAATCTTTATAAATAGATAGTTTCTTGAGGTTCAAATTCAACACATTAACAATCAAAATTATGAAAAACAAAAAAACAGTACTAAAACTAACAGCTATCTTTTTAATTGCACTAAATGGATTTTCCCAAAATGTAAACTGGATTTCTAGCACCGAAAAGCAACCTTGGAGAACCAAAGAAGCCATCAAAGTGATCGATGCTGATGCAACCACGGCAGTTGATATTGAAATACTAACCGACAAAAAACAACAAACAATTGATGGTTGGGGCGGTTGTTTCAATGAATTGGGCTGGCAGGCTTTGAACCTTTTGCCGTTTAAGGAGCGAGATAATGTAATCAAGCAACTTTTCGATCCAAACGAAGGGCTGAAATACAACCTTTGCAGGATGCCAATTGGTGCAAATGACTACTCATTCAATTGGTATTCTCTCAATGAAACTGATGGCGATTTTGTGATGAAAAATTTCAACATTGAAAGAGACAAAACCATTCTGATTCCGTACATCAAAGCGGCTTTAAAATACAGACCTGATTTGAAAATTTGGGCATCGCCTTGGAGTCCGCCAACGTGGATGAAAACCAACAAGCATTATGCAAACAAACCCAATAAATTCAATGACTTAACCGAAGATAGAGCCGTAAAAACGGTCGATCAATTCATTCAAAAGAAAGAATATTTATCGGCTTATGCGCTTTACCTTTCGAAATTCGTACAGGCTTATCAAAAGGAAGGAATTAATGTTTTTGCGGTTCATTTTCAAAACGAACCTTATACCTACAATCAATGGCCCAACTGCACTTGGACAGCTCCCGCAATGCGTGATTTTGTTTCAGACTATTTAGGACCAAAATTCGCAAAAGATAAAAATCCAGCTCAAATCTGGTTTAGTACTATCAACAGCAGAGATTTAGAAGTTTTCGAAACGGTTTTGTCTAACCCAAAAGTTAGAAAATACATCTCGGGAGTTGGTGTGCAATACGAAGGTTTAGATGTTGTAGAACAAATTGGTAAAAAATATCCTGAACTCAATTTAATGCAAACCGAAACCCCTTGTGGCGACGGGAATTTTAGTTGGAACGACGCAGAGAGTACTTTTGGCACCATCAAATCCTATTTAGACAAAGGCGTAAAATCGTATATGTATTGGAATATGATTTTGGACCAAACGGGTGAAAGCTCTTGGGGTTGGAAACAAAATGCGCAAGTGGTAATTAACAAAATAACCAAAAAAGTAACTTATACACCAGAGTTTTACATTTTCAAACACCTCAGTTATTTTGTAACTCCAGGTTCAACAAAACTAGAAATCAAAGGCTTGACCGAAGATTCACTGGCCTTTGTGACGCCAGAAGGTAAAACGGTTTTGGTAACAGTTAACTCGTCTTACAGAGCAAAAACGTTGAAAGTTAAAATCGGTTCAAAGCAATTTGAGGTAAGCCTACCAGCAAATTCTTTCAATACATTGACTTTGTAAGCGGAATATTCTATTTCAAAAAAAATAAATTGGCACACAGATGAAACGGATTTTTACAGATAAACACAGATTGTTTTTTTGTCAATTAATTAAGAAATCCGCTTAAATCCGTCAAAATCCGTTTCATCCGTGTGCCAATATTTGTATAACATCTGTAAAGTATAACTAGAAAAATTATGTATCACATCGGTTTTGACATCGGTAGCTCCTCAATAAAAGTGTCTATTGTAGAAATAGCAACTGGAAAAAGCATCGGCGTAGTCCAAGAGCCAGAAACCGAAATGGGAATGCTTGCCGTCAAAAACGGATGGGCAGAGCAAAACCCACAAGAATGGTGGCAACATTGCTGCAAGGCTGTGGCCAAAATAAAGCAACAATTCAATATTTCGGCTGATGAAATAAAAGGAATAGGAATCTCGTATCAAATGCATGGATTGGTTTTGGTCGACAAGCAAGGTCAACCACTGCGGCAATCTATCATTTGGTGCGACAGTCGAGCGGTTGAAATTGGAAACGAAGCATTTGCAACCATTGGACATCAAAAATGCAACGAACAATTACTAAATTCTCCAGGAAATTTCACAGCATCCAAATTGAAATGGGTCAAAGAAAACGAACCAGAAATTTATAACCAGATTTACAAGTTTATGTTGCCGGGTGATTACATTGCTTTTAAATTATCCAATGTTATCAATACGACTATTTCTGGACTGTCCGAAGGAATTATGTGGGATTTTAAAAATGATTCTTTTGCCAATTTTCTTTTCGAGCATTATGGTATTTCGAATGAACTTATTCCAGACATAGTTGATACGTTTTGTATCCAATCGAAAGTAGATGCAACAGGAGCGGCAGAAAGCGGTCTAGCCGAAGGAACACCTATATTCTACAGAGCAGGCGACCAACCCAATAATGCACTTTCGCTGAATGTTTTCAATCCGGGCGAAGTAGCTGCAACAGGCGGAACTTCAGGCGTTGTTTATGCAATGACCAACAGTTTGTCCGTAAAAGAAAGTTCGAGAGTCAATAATTTTGCTCACGTTAATTATAAAAAAGGGAATGAACCAAGAATTGGAAAATTGCTATGCATCAATGGCGCAGGAATCCAATACCGTTGGTTGCTCAATAATCTTGCTGTGAATTCTTATGAAGAAATGAACAATTTAGCTTCGGAAATTTCGATAGGATCCGATAGAGTTTGTATGATTCCTTTTGGAAACGGAGCCGAACGAATGTTGAATAATAAAGACATTGGCACCCAATTGGTCAATATCAATCTCAACAATCACGGCAAAGCCCATATTTGTCGCGCAGCTTTAGAAGGAATAGCCTTTTCATTTGTGTATGGAATGGAAATTATGAAATCCGACGGAATCGAAGTAAAAGTAATGCGTGCAGGAAACGATAATTTATTCCGTTCGGAGATTTTTTCGAATACGGTAGCAACACTTATCGGACACGAAATAGAAATTTACAATACCACGGGAGCCATTGGCGCAGCAAGAGCAGCAGGACTTCACGAAGGCGACTTCGAAACCTTCGGAAAATACATCACCGACAACGATCACGTGATGACCTATATGCCTTTTGAAGACAAACAACCGTATTTAGAAGCCTATCAACTTTGGAAAAATGAACTAGAAACACTAATCAATAAATAAACACAAAATGGCAACTTTAGGAAATAAAGAATATTTTAAAGGTATTAGCGAAATTAAATTTGAAGGCAAGGAATCCGACAATCCATTAGCATTCAAATATTACAATCCAGAGCAGGTTGTGGCAGGAAAAACAATGCGTGATCATTTTAAATTTTCAATAGCATATTGGCATACATTCTGTGGGCAAGGTTCGGATCCTTTCGGACCTGGAACGCAAAATTTTGAATGGGATCAATCCTCAGATGCAGTGAAAGCAGCCAAAAACAAAGCAGATGCCGCTTTCGAATTTATTACCAAAATGGGATTCGGTTACTACTGTTTCCACGATTACGATTTAATTCGTGAGGGAGCAACATTTGGCGAATCTGAAAGTAGATTGGCAACTATCACTGATTATTTAAAAGAAAAACAAGCCGCTTCTGGAGTAAAATTGCTATGGGGAACTGCCAATGCTTTTTCAAATCCAAGGTATATGAACGGTGCTGCAACTAATCCTGATTTTAACGTAGTGGCAAGAGCAGGCGGTCAAGTAAAATTAGCCTTGGATGCAACAATTGCTTTAGGTGGCGAAAACTATGTTTTTTGGGGCGGACGAGAAGGGTATATGTCCTTGTTAAACACTGATATGGGAAGAGAATTAGACCATATGGGTCAGTTTTTGAGAATGGCTCGTGATTATGCACGTGCGCAAGGTTTCAAAGGAAACTTCTTCATTGAGCCAAAACCAATGGAGCCAATGAAACATCAATATGATTTTGATTGTGCTACTGCCATTGGATTTTTGCGTGCTCAAGGATTAGAGAAAGATTTCAAAATGAATATCGAAGTAAACCACGCAACCCTGGCGCAACACACTTTTCAACACGAAATAGATGTGGCTGCACAAGCTGGAATGTTAGGAAGTTTGGATGCAAACCGGGGTGATTACCAGAACGGTTGGGATACAGACCAATTTCCAAACAACATTCAAGAAACGACCGAAGCAATGTTGATATTCCTAAAAGCAGGAGGATTACAAGGTGGAGGCGTGAATTTTGATGCAAAAATTAGAAGAAACTCAACCGATATAGAAGACGTTTTCTTGGCACACATTGGCGGAGCAGATACGTTTGCAAGAGCCTTATTAACAGCCGATAAAATCATTACTTCTTCGGCTTATGACAAATTAAGAACAGCACGATACAGTTCATT
>CAMAWK010000154.1 GCA_945861915.1 Flavobacterium psychrophilum
AATCTAAGTCAAATTGCTTTTGAAGTTGGCTTTAATGACTACAAATATTTTAAAATTTCTTTTGAAAAACAATTCAACTGTTTGCCATCAAAATACAAGGCTAAAATGACAAAAAATAAGAGTTAGGTTGGGGTTTATTTTTTCAACCTAACTCTAAAAATTTTTTACTTACTCGACTACTCGCTATCAAGGAAGCTAAAAAGCCAAAAGAAATAATCGTTGTTATAACAATTAAAATATTTTCGATAGAAAAAACGACTGGATAGGCTAATGTTGGGGTAATCATAATAAATTGAAAATGTTGTTGCAGTAAAACTAGTATAACACCTAAAGTCAATCCAAAAATTCCGCCCAAAACGCTTAACAAAGTACCTTGTAACAAAAATATTTTACGTAAATCTTTAATTTCGGCACCTAAATTTAAAAGAGTTCTAAGATTGCCTTTTTTATCTAAAATCATCATGATTAATGCGCCAATCAAATTAAATAAAGCAATAATAATTACCAAAGTAAATATCAGATAAACAGCCAGGTTTTCTGTATTTAGCATTTTATACAACGATTCATTGAGTTGAGCTCTGTTTTTTATTGTAACCCTAGAATCAAATACCGATTTTAGAGAATTAATAACGAAGGTTTCATCTGCCCCTTTTTTCAATTTTAACTCAATTCCTGAAATTTGATTGGGCTTGTATTCTAATAACTCTTGGGCTAAACCCAAATCGGCAAAAACATACTTTGAATCTAAATCTTCGTTAATTGTATAAATTCCAACAGGAATTAGCACTAATTTGGTAAAAGCATCTTCGGGATTTTCAATAATTCCTTTTCCTGGTTTTGGAGCCAAAACTTCCAGTGGAGTATTAAAATCAAACAAACCCATCGAAAAATTAGTTGCAATCCCATAGCCAATAACAACTTGATAGGTATCTTTTTTAAGCCATTGTCCACCTTCGAAAATATTTTTTTTTATGTCACTAACCTTGTTATAACTAGCATCCACCCCTTTTAGATGTGTGACCATTTGTTTTCCGTTGAAAGTGAATAAAACACGCTCTTCTATTATTTTGCTAAAAGAAGCAACACCATTTATTTCTTTGATTTGATTTTCCTGTAGTTCATTGATAAAAAAAGATTTTCCTAAGGTGCTACTAACTTTCAAATCAGGGTCAATCGCATCAGAAAAGGAAAGGCTAAAAACCTTGAGTCCGCTAAAAACGGATAAAACCACAAACAAAGCCATCGAACCTACAATGATTGCCATACTAGCAATTCGAGTAATTATATTTATAGCATTATTTTTACTGCTACTAAAAATATAACGTTTGGCTATGTAAAGTGAAAAACTCAATTTTATTGAAATCTACGTTTTTCTAAAAGATCACGATTCTCAATTGGATTTTCTTTTGAAGACAAGGCATTGTCAATTTTTTCGATATAATCCAACGAATCATCTATAAAAAAAACTAGGTTTGGAACTTTTCTTAATTGCAAACGAACTCTTTGGGACAAATCATGTTTAATTAGTTTAGAGTTTGTTTTTATGGCAACTAACGTTTCCTGTGCTTTTTCTTGAGGAAAAATGCTAAGATGAATTGTAGCAACAGATAAATCGGTAGTTACTGATACTTTAGACACTGAAATAATTAAATTGACAAGTCCATTTTTTCTCACTTCACCTTGTAAAATATCGACCAAATCTTTTTGGATAACTCCTCCTATTTTTTTCTGTCTATTTGTTTCCATACTGCAAAAATACACTTTTTTAGAGTTTCAGTAGATTAAAATCCTAAAGTTTAGTTTTATAAAAATCACAATTCTATTAAAAGAATTTACTTTATAAAATTGGAAATTATGCTTCGATTTAACCTTAAAAGAATTAAATTATGTGGTTTAAAAGTGATTTTTTGTATAATTCTACTAATCAGCAGTTTTGTTATTAAAGTCATCATTTAAACTTCTGATAAAAAAATCAATTTCAAAAATAGTTGCATCAAATTAAAATTAATAGTAATTTCGCAACCCAATAATAGGTCCTATAGCTCATTCGGTTAGAGCAACTGACTCATAATCAGTAGGTGCTTGGTTCGATTCCAAGTGGGACCACTAATAAAATTCTATATTTATATATTTGTAATTTTTAACTTACGCAATAAGATAAAAATGCATTTAATCGATAAAAACAAGCGTTTAATCGTTAAAATTATTGGTTTGTAATAAATAAACATGTAGCTTTACACTTCATTTTAAATGAACGAAGGTCTAAACTAATTAAGTAACATTGTTTTTTATTTAAATAATGAAAACTATTGTAAATAAGTTTTTTATTTTATTCATATACTTACTTAATATAGCGGGTGTATTTGCAGCTCCAAATCCTCCTCCACCTAACGGCAAAAACCAAGGAACGCCGCCCCCGCCCCCTGGATTACCTATTGATGAATACAACACTTTTTTGTTTGTTTTAGCCTTGTTTTTCGGACTGTATATTATACATAAACACACCCATAAGAACAGATTTACTTCTATAAAATAGTAGACTTATTTCTATTTGTTAGCAAACAATTTAGAAACATATTTTCCGATTACATCAAATTCTAAATTGACTTTAGTATTCACTTCAAAAGTTTTAAAATTGGTATTTTCATACGTGTAAGGAATAATAGCCACACTAAATTCACTTTTTCTTGAATTAACTACCGTCAAGCTAACACCATTTACGGTTATAGAGCCTTTTTCGATGGTTAAATTTTGTAAAGTTGCGTCGTATTCAAAAGTATAAAACCAACTTCCATTTGTTTCTTCAACCGAAATACAGGTTCCAATTTGGTCTACGTGCCCTTGAACAATGTGACCATCTAAACGGTCACCTAATTTCATAGCTCTTTCAAGATTTATACAATCTCCATTTTGCCATTCTGAAATGGTTGTTTTTTTTATCGTTTCAGCGATAGCAGTCACTGTATAGAAATTGTCTTTAACCGCTACAACTGTCAAACAAATACCATTATGAGCCACACTCTGATCAATTTTTAATTCTTCAGTAATAGAAGAATTTATGGTAATGTGTAGATTAGCATCCTCTATTTTTATATCTTGAATTACTCCAAGTGTTTCTATAATTCCTGTAAACATTTCTTGTTTTATTTTACTAAATTTGCAACTCAAAATTAGCAATAAATAACTTGATGTCATGATAAAAAAAGCAGAAAATATAATTGTTGGAATTTCAATTGGAGATTTGAACGGTATTGGAAGCGAAGTAATCTTAAAAACTTTCGAAGATTCTCGAATGTTAGAATTATGCACACCTGTCATTTTTGCTAATGTGAAATTGCTTTCGTTTGTAAAAAAAATATTTAATTCTACCGCTGCTTTTCACGGAATTGATAGATTAGACCAACTTGTAATAGGAAAAATAAATGTTCTAAATGTTTGGCAAGAAAATGTAGAAATTAATTTTGGTGTAGATGATGAGAAAATGGGGGAGTATGCCATAAAATCTTTTATTGCTGCCACAAAAGCATTAAAAGAAGACATAATTGACACTTTAGTAACAGCTCCCATCAATAAATATAACATTCAAGCAGAGGATTTTAAATTTCCAGGTCATACAGATTATTTAGATCAAGAACTAGAAGGCGATGCCTTAATGTTAATGGTTCAAGACAAATTAAAAGTAGGTTTGTTGACAGATCATATTGCAATAAATGAAGTAGCAAAACATCTTAGCGAAGAATTAATTTTAAAAAAAATAGAAACTATAAAGCAATCGTTAATAAAAGATTTTAGCATCAACAAACCAAAAATTGCCGTTTTAGGTTTAAATCCCCACTGTGGAGATGGAGGAGTTATTGGCAAAGAAGAAGATACTATTTTAAAACCCGCTTTGAAAAAAATATTCGAAAAAGGAACATTGGTTTTTGGTCCTTTTGCAGCAGATGGCTTTTTTGGAAGTAATCAATACGAACATTACGATGCCGTAATCGCAACTTACCACGATCAAGGTTTAATCCCTTTCAAAACATTGTCCTTTGGAAATGGTGTCAACTATACTGCAGGATTAAATAAAGTTAGAACTTCCCCAGATCACGGCACTGCCTATGATATTGCTGGAAAAGATAAAGCAGAATACAATTCTTTTAAAGAAGCGGTTTATCTAGCTATTGATATTTTTAACTCAAGAATTCAATATGCTGAAATTAGCCAAAAACCACTTAAAATTAAAGAAAAACAGATATAAACAAAAAAAGACAGTTAAGAGTATTGGATTTACAATATTTTTATATCTTTGCACTCCCTAAGTTTAGGGCAAATTGTTATTGAAATGGATAATACAAAAGAATTTTTAATTCCTTTTATAGGATTAAAGTTAGGAAAACATCATTTCGAGTATCAAATAAATAAAACGTTCTTTGAAATCTTTGATTATCATGAGTTTAATAATTCCGATATCAAAGTAAATGTAGTTTTAGAAAAAAAAAGCACTCTTTTAGAGCTGAGCTTTAAGCACAAAGGAACTGTAAATGTTCCTTGCGATATGACAAACGAAGAATTTGATTTGCCCATAAAAGGTACTATTAAACTAATCGTTCGATTTGGCGATGAATTCAACGATGACAATGAAGAATTACTCATTATTCCTCATGGAGAACATCAATTGGACGTTTCGCAATACATATATGAAATGATTGTGCTCTCTGTTCCTTCAAAAAGAATTCATCCAGGAATAAAAGATGGTACTTTAGATAACGAGGCTCTTAAAAAACTAAAACAATTATCAACAAAAGAACCAAAAAAACAGAATACAACAGATCAAAAAGAAGAAAATACTGACCCACGTTGGGACAAATTAAAACAACTATTAACGGATAAATAATATAGTAAATGGCACATCCTAAAAGAAAAATCTCCAAAACAAGAAGAGATAAAAGAAGAACTCATTACAAAGCTACAGTAGCTCAAATCGCTACTTGTCCTATCACTGGAGAAGCTCATTTATACCACAGAGCTTACTGGCATGAAGGAAAAATGTATTATAGAGGTCAAGTTGTTATAGACAAATCTGTAGAGTCTATTTAATGATTTTTAATAAATGATATTCAAACTCTCACTTTGTGAGAGTTTTTTATTGTTTACAATTTACATATAAAATAAGGAGATATAAAACAGTTACGTTTGTATTTTTTTGTATTTTTATAGCCTTTAAAATTTTAACATTCATTCATTTGAATAGAATAAAATAGGAGAAAATGAATAAAATAACAGCCGCAATAACAGCAGTTGGAGCCTATGTTCCCGAATATGTTTTAACAAATCAAATTTTAGAAACATTAGTAGATACAAATGATGAATGGATTACAACTCGAACAGGAATAAAAGAAAGACGAATTCTTAAAGACGACACTAAAGGAACCTCTTTTTTAGCCATAAATGCAGCTTTAGACTTAATAAAAAAAGC
>CAMAWK010000155.1 GCA_945861915.1 Flavobacterium psychrophilum
GCAAATTCTTTGACCATGTCGCGCATCATAATTTGCTCTTCCGAAAAATCTTCGGGAGTAAATATGTTTTCACATTTGGTTTCTTTTACGAGGAATTGTCCTCCGCGGGTGATGTCGTTCATATTAGCCCCCTAACCCCCGAAGGGGGAATTCCTACTAGGGGTAAGTAGGCTTTTATTAAATTATTTTAAAATATTTATTCATAATGTTAAGAGTTCCCCCTTTGGGGGTTAGGGGGCTAAAAATTCATAAACCCCAGCAGTTCCCTGTCCTGTTCCTACACACATAGAAACTATACCATATTTAGATTTTCTCAAACGCATTTCTTCAAAAAGTTGTACTGATAATTTTGCACCTGTGCAGCCCAGCGGGTGACCTAATGCTATGGCACCACCATTTACATTAATGATTTCTGGATTCAAGTTCAATTCACGAGTAACTGCCAACGCTTGTGATGCGAAGGCTTCGTTCAATTCGATTAGGTCAATATCATTTAAAGTTAAACCTGCTTGTTTTAAAGCTTTCGGAATTGCTTTTACAGGTCCAATACCCATAATTCTTGGTTCTACTCCAGCAGAAGCGAAGTTTACTAATCTAGCAATAGGCTCAAGGTTTAATTCCTTAACCATTTCTTCGCTCATAACCAATACAAATGCTGCACCATCACTCATTTGAGATGAATTGCCAGCAGTAACTGAACCATCAGCTGCAAAAACGGGTTTTAAATTAGCCAAAGCTTCGATAGAAGTCCCAGCTCTTGGTCCTTCGTCTTTGCTAACTATATATGATTTTGTTTCTTTTTTACCGTTTTCATTAATAAATGTTTGTTCTACAGTAATAGGAACTATTTGTTTGTCAAACTTTCCTTCAGCCTGAGCTTTTAGTGCTTTGTTATGAGAATGGAAAGCAAACTCATCTTGATCGGCACGTGATATATTGAATTGTTTCGCCACCGCTTCCGATGTTAATCCCATTCCCCAGTAGTAATCTTCGTTACCTGCTTTGGCAACAGCATAATCTGGAGTGGGTTTGTAACCTCCCATTGGAATAAAACTCATACTTTCGGCACCACCAGCAATGATGCAATGTGCCATTCCAGATTGGATTTTGGCTGTTGCCATCCCGATAGTTTCTAAACCAGATGCACAATATCTATTCACTGTTACACCTGGGACATCTTCTACTTTTAACCCCATTAAAGATATTAAACGACCTACATTCAAACCCTGTTCAGCTTCAGGCATGGCATTTCCAACCATAACATCATCGATACGGGTTTTGTCAAAATTAGGTAATTCAGCCATCATAAATTCGATGGTTTCTGCTGCTAATTCATCTGGACGTTTAAAACGGAATAATCCTTTTGGTGCTTTGCCAACGGCAGTTCTGTAAGCTTTTACTATGTATGCTGTTTTCATATTTTTTATTTTTAAGAGCATAGAAAATAGATGAAAGAAAATAGACTTTGTGATTGTTTCAAATCTATGTTCTATTCTCTATGTTCTATTTTCTAATTACGAAGTGGTTTCCCTTTAGTTAACATAAACTGTATTCTCTCTAGTGTTTTTCTTTCAGTGCAAAGAGATAAAAATGCTTCTCTTTCAATATCTAATAAATATTGTTCTGATACTAAAGTATGTTCCGATAAATCACCACCAGCCATTACATAAGCAAGTTTATTGGCAATTTTTAAATCGTGTTCGGATATGTATTTTCCCGCCACCATTTGGTTTGTGCCTACCAAGAACATTCCTAGTGCTTGTTTTCCCAAAACTTTTACATCTTTCCTTTGAATTGGTTTTGTATAACCAGCTTCTGCCATTATTAATGCATGTTTTTTAGCTTCAGCAATTTGACGTTCTTTATTAACTACTACAATATCTTTACCCTGTTGTAATATCCCTAAATCAAAGGCTTCATAGGCTGATGTAGACACTTTTGCCATAGCCACAGTCATGAAATATTCTTGTAAAACATTCAATTCAACATCATTTTTACGAAATAAATCGGAGGCACGCAAAGCCATTTCTTTAGAACCACCTCCACCAGGAATTACACCAACTCCAAATTCAACCAATCCAATGTAGGTTTCTGCTGCAGCAACTACTTTATCAGCATGCATACTCATTTCGCAACCGCCACCCAAAGTCATTCCGTGTGGTGCAACCACCACCGGAATTCCAGAATAGCGAACCCGCATCATGGTGTCTTGGAACATCTTGATAGCCATGTTTAATTCATCATATTCTTGCTCAACAGCCATCATAAATATCATTCCGATATTAGCACCAACAGAAAAATTAGCTGCTTGATTGCCAATAACCAACCCTTGATATTCTTTTTCAGAAAGGTCAATTGCTTTATTTATTGCTGCTAAAACATCACCCCCAATGGTATTCATTTTAGATTGGAATTCTAAATTTAGAATTCCATCGCCCAAATCTTGAATAATAGCTCCACTATTGCTCCATACTTTTTTGCTTTCGCGAATGTTATTCAGGATGATAAAACTGTCTTGACCCGGAACTTTAGTTTGCGATTTCATAGGGATATTATAGAAGTAAGTTGCCCCTTCTTTTATGGTGTAAAAACTTGTATTTCCAGAAGCCAACATTTCGGTAACCCAATCAGCAGGAGCAAGGCCTTCCGCTTTCATGATTTCAATCCCTTTTTCAACACCAATGGCATCCCAAATTTCGAAAGGACCATTTTCCCATCCGAAACCTGCTTTCATGGCATCATCTATTTTATATAATTCATCTGAAATTTCAGGAATACGATTTGAAACATAAGCAAACATTCCAGAGAACGATTTGCGGTAAAATTCGCCCGCTTTGTCTTTTCCTTTTACTAAAACTTTGAATCTATCGACCGTTTTTTCAATGGTTTTAGTTAGCTCTAAAGTGGCAAAAGAAGCTCTTTTTGCAGAACGATATTCCAATGTAACTAAATCTAAAGAAAGAATATCTTTATCAACTTTTTTATAAAAACCTTGGTTGGTTTTGCTTCCTAACCATTTGTTTTCCATCATTTTATTGACGAAATCAGGTAGCTTAAACAATTCATGTTGTTCGTCATTAGGACAATTGTCATAAATTCCGTTGGCAACATGCACTAAAGTGTCTAGACCAACGACATCTACTGTTCTAAAAGTAGCTGATTTTGGACGACCGATTACTGGTCCTGTTAGTTTATCTACTTCTTCAATAGTCAATCCCATTTCTTTAACCAAATGAAATAAACTCTGAATTCCGTAGATACCAATTCTATTTCCTATGAAAGCAGGAGTATCTTTGGCTACTACCGAAGTTTTTCCTAAAAATTTCTCACCATAAATAGTCAAGAAATCTAAAACTTCATAAGATGTTTGCGGTCCTGGAATAATTTCAAATAACTTTAAATATCGAGCTGGATTGAAAAAGTGCGTTCCACAAAAATGTTTTTGAAAATCTTCACTTCGACCTTCACTCATGAATTTTATTGGAATTCCAGAAGTATTAGAAGTTATTAGAGTGCCGGGTTTACGGAATTTTTCTACTTGTTCAAAAACTAATTTTTTAATATCCAAGCGTTCAACGACTACTTCTATAATCCAATCAACGTTGGCAATTTGTGCCATATCGTCGGTGGTGTTACCAGTACTGATTCTGTTGGCAAATTTTGCATTGTAAATAGGAGCCGGTTTCGATTTTAAAGCATTGGCTAAACTTTCATTTACCAAACGGTTGCGTACAATTTTGCTTTCTAGAGTTAATCCTTTTTTGGTTTCAGCATCAGTAAGTTCTCTCGGAACTATATCGAGAAGTAAAACTTCGACACCAATATTGGCAAAATGACAAGCAATGCCAGATCCCATAATTCCAGATCCAATGACAGCAACTTTTTTAATATTTCTTTTCATTTTTCATTTATTAGAGAATAGAAAATAGACTTTAATAGTAGTAAGTTTAATTCTAATGTTCTTTATTCTATTTTTTTTGTTCGTAATTTAAAATATTTTTTTTTCGGCTACTAAATCATTTATTATTTCGGCTACTTCAATAAAATGGTCAAGTTTTTCAGATGGAATAATCTGTTTTACAGTTTCGTTGAATTTTAATACTGTATTTCTAGAAAGTTCCCTTTTTTCTTTACCCAATTCGGTTAAATGAATTAATACGCCACGACCATCTTCAGGATTTTTTTTTCGAATAATTAATCCCTTTTCTTCCAAAGATTTTAATGTTCGGGTTAGGCTTGTAGCTTCCATTCCCATTTTTGGACCTAATGTCGTCGAAGGAGTTCCTTTGTCTTTATCAATACTCAAAAGAGCAAAACCAGTAGCCATAGTTGCTTCATATTTTAAAGCCTCTTCGTTGTACATTCTGGACACCGTTTGCCAAGTGGCACGAAGAATAAAGTCTATTGTTTTATCTTTCATAGATTTTTATATTGAATTCAAAGATATAAAAAAATACTATGCACGCATAGTAAATTAAATATTTTTTTCAATTTTTTCAAAAAGAAAAAAACTTTCAAGAATCAAGGTAATATTAAAATAAAAAATGGAGTAGATGAGTGAAAAAGGTTTTTGTAATTAAAATCCCCTTTGTCTTTTGGCTTCAAAAATTAAAATAGCGGCAGCAACAGAAACATTCATGCTGTCAATTTCGCCTTGCATCGGAATAATGATGTTTTGTGTAGCTGCATTACGCCATGCTTCACTTAGTCCAGTTGCTTCTGTTCCAACGACTAAAGCTGTAGGTGAAGTGTAATCTTGAGTATGATAGCCTGTTGAATTTTGCAAAGTAGCGCTGTAAATGTTGATTTTTTGGTCTTTTAAAAAAGAAATAATTTCGGATGTTGTGCCAGTTGCAATTTGATTTGTAAATAAGCATCCCACACTCGAACGCACAATATTCGGATTATATAAATCGCTTTTTGGATTGGCAATAATCACAGCGTCGAGATTTGCGGCATCTGCAGGTCGTAATAAAGCTCCAATATTTCCTGGTTTTTCGGGAGCTTCCGCAATTAAAATTAATGGATTTTTAGATAATCGTAAATCTGATAATTCCATTGATTTTGTTTTGGCTACTGCCAAAACACCTTCGGTAGTATCTCGATAGGCTAATTTTTGATAGATTTCTTTTGAAATTTCGATTAATTCGGCATTTTTATTCCATTTCGAAATTTCTATTTCGGATAGTAATTCAGGTAAAAATAAGATGGTTTCTATTTCGTACCCCCCTTTTATCGCAATTGAAATTTCGCGTATTCCTTCAATTAAAAACGTTCCAGTTTGTTTTCTTGCTTTTGATTTTTCTTGTAATAAAACCAAGGATTTTATGAATGGATTTTGAATGGAAGTAATTTGTTTCAAAATAAAATATGTTTGATTTTTTTA
>CAMAWK010000156.1 GCA_945861915.1 Flavobacterium psychrophilum
GATGGTAAACAGAAATTGGAAATTGAAAAAATAGTTCCCGTTGAAGAATGGAAAAAAGTAGGGTTCAATTGTGCCAATGAAATTTTAGAAAATGGTGGAGCAGAATTGATGAAGAATATTAAGGAAAGTTTGAAGAAATAATGAGCAACCCAATCAGTATTCTATCTACAAAAATACTGTCGGACAATTACCGACAAGCTTTTATAGATGTCAAAATTGATCTTTTGGAAGACGATTTTATAGCCATCACCAACATTGATTTTGATTTAAGCAACATCCATCAAAACCTTATTTTTAGTAGTCAAAATGCTATTTTAAGTTTGATGGAACAACCAGATTGGGAGAAATTGCAATCCAAAACCGTTTTTTGTGTAGGTTTAAAATCCAAAGAGTTATTAGAAAAAAATGGCTTTACGGTTGCTGTTTATATGGATTACGCATCGGAACTGGCGGAAATAATTACCTTGATTTACAACAAAGAAAGCTTTACGTTTTTTAGTGGCAACTTACGCAAAGAAACCTTGCCGAAAGCACTTAAATCTGCTGCTGTAAAGTTCAACGAAATCGAAACCTATCAAACCAAGTTAACACCTTTTAAAATTGCTAAGGAAGAAAAATTTGATGGTATTTTGTTTTTCAGTCCCTCGGCGGTAGAGAGTTATTTGAAAGACAACAAAATTAAAAACGAAATTTGCTTTTGTATTGGCGAAACCACCGCTGAAGCATTAAAAGGGGTTACCAAAAATATTGTTTTACCAGAAATCCCTTCGACAGAACTTTTGATAGAAGCAGTAATCCAACAATTCAATCTCGATATTAATTAGACAATAAAAATGCTTTGCGCCTTAGCGTCTTAGCGGTAAAAAATAAAAAATGATAAAAAACGACCTATTTTTAAAAGCATTAAGAGGAGAAACAGTTGAACGTCCACCCGTTTGGATGATGCGTCAAGCCGGAAGATATTTACCAGAATTCAGAGCATTGCGTGATAAATATGATTTTTTCACTCGTTGCGAAACACCCGAATTGGCTGCTGAAATCACCGTGCAACCCATTCGTATTGTGGGTCCTGATGCTGCGATTTTGTTTTCGGATATTTTGGTAGTGCCAAGAGCGATGGGAATTCACGTAGAATTGAAAGACAATTTGGGACCGATTATCCCAAACCCAATCAGAACTATGGAAGACGTAAACCGAACTTTTGTTCCCGATGTTCAAGAGACTTTGGGTTATGTTTTTGATGCAATAAAATTGACCAAAGAAATGTTGAATGATGAGGTGCCATTGATTGGTTTCGCTGGTTCTCCTTGGACGATTTTCTGTTATGCTGTGGAAGGGAAAGGATCGAAAAGTTTTGATACTGCCAAAGGATTTTGTTTTTCAAATCCGGTTGCAGCTCACACTTTATTGCAAAAAATTACCGACACAACCATTTTATATTTAAAAGAAAAAGTAAAAGCAGGTTGCGATGCCATCCAGATTTTTGATTCATGGGGAGGCATGCTTTCCCCTGTGGATTATCAAGAATTCTCTTGGAAATACATTAACCAAATTGTTAATGCCTTGGCAGAAATTACGCCAGTTATTGTTTTCGGAAAAGGATGTTGGTTTGCCCTTGGCGAAATGGGAAAAAGCAAGGCTTCAGCCTTGGGAGTAGATTGGACTTGTTCGGCTAGAAATGCCCGTTATTTGTCAGGCGGAAATGTGACTTTACAAGGAAATTTTGATCCTTCAAGATTACTTTCACCAATTCCAACTATTAAGAAAATGGTACGCGAAATGATTGACGAATTCGGAAAGGACAAATACATAGCCAATTTAGGTCACGGAATTTTACCGAATATTCCTGTAGATCACGCGAAGGCTTTTGTGGATGCAGTGAAGGAGTATAGACAAATATAGTTGACTGGTTTCTCCTGCAAGGTTTTTTTTAACCTTGTAGGTGTTTAAGAACTGCCCTAAAAAGTAATACCTACAAGGTTAAAAAAAACCTTGCAGGAGAATAACCTACATTAGAACTATGAAATTAGAAGTTTTAGAAAAAGACGGTTTTTATCACATTTATAACAAAGGAATAAATGGATGTTTAATTTTCGAAAACGATGAAAACAAAAGCTTTTTTTTAAAACAACTTTCAAAATATTTAATAGGCAAAATTTCAATATTCGCCTATTGTTTAATGGATAATCATCTTCATTTGGTTATTCGATTAAATGAAAAAGAAGAAATAGTTACACAGGCATTTTCTAATTTTTTTAATTCGTATGCAAAAGCATTTAATAAACAGATTGGCAGAACAGGAAGTTTATTCGAAAAACATTTTAAGCGAATAAAATTAAACGATGAAGACTATCTAAAACAATTAATTCTCTATGTTCATTTGAATCCAAAACATCACCTTGATTTGAATTTTCAAGACTATAAATTTTCGTCTTATGAGGCATTTATTTCAGATAAAGAAACTAAAATTGAACGAGAAGAAGTTATGGAATTATTTGGAGGTCTACAAAATTTTATTTTTTGTCATCATCAAAAAAATGATATTTTAATTGAAAAATTTACATTTGAATAGTCGGTTGTTATGCTGCAAGGATTCTAAAACCTGAATTGTATATTAATTAATAATAAACACCTACAAGGTTTTGGAAACCTTGCAGGAGAGAAAAAAATGAAAAATAAATTCTACAATTACATACAAAATCTTCAAGACCAAATCTGTGAAGGATTGGAAGCTGTCGATGGGACAACAAAGTTCAGTGAGGACATTTGGGAACGACCAGAAGGTGGCGGCGGACGAACACGTGTGATTGAAAACGGAAAAGTTTTCGAAAAAGGCGGTGTCAATATTTCGGCAGTGCACGGAAAATTACCTGATTCGATGCAGAAACTATTCAACGTGGGTGAAGCCGATTTTTTTGCTTGTGGATTAAGTTTGGTTTTGCATCCAAAAAGTCCGATGGTGCCAACGGTTCACGCCAATTGGCGTTATTTCGAAATGTATGATGATAACGGAAAAGTGATTCAGCAATGGTTTGGTGGCGGACAGGATTTAACGCCTTATTATTTGTTTGAAGAAGATGCAAAGCATTTTCACCAAACCTGTAAAACTGCTTGCGACAAACATAATTTGGAATTTTATCCCAAATTTAAAAAACAATGCGACGCTTATTTTTGGAACGCACATCGAAATGAAGCTCGCGGAATGGGCGGATTATTTTTCGATTATTGCAAAGCAACCGACGATATGTCAATGGAAAATTGGTTCAACTTTGTAACCGAAGTGGGCAATAGTTTTCTGGAAGCCTATGTTCCAATTGTCGAAAAAAGAAAAAATTTACCATATACCGAAGCACAAAAGAACTGGCAAGAAATCCGTCGTGGACGCTATGTTGAATTTAATTTGGTTCACGACAAAGGAACCTTGTTTGGCTTAAAAACCAACGGCAGAATCGAAAGTATCTTGATGAGTTTGCCACCAAAAGTGCAATGGGTTTATGACCATCATCCTGAAAATGGAAGCGAAGAAGAAAAATTAATTAAAGTATTAGAGTCTCCAAAAAACTGGATATAAATTAAACTATTAAAATAATAAGAAATATTAAGTCAAACTCTTAATGAATCTTAATATATTAATGGTTCAAAAAACAAAAAGTATGTTCCCACTAAAAAGAAACCGTCGTTTAAGAATCAACGAATCCATTCGTTCATTAGTTCGCGAAACCACATTAAGTCCATCCGATTTTATGTTTCCCATGTTCATTGCAGAAGGCGAAAATTACAAAGTCGAAATCCAATCAATGCCCGGTATTTTCCGTCGTTCGATTGATTTAACGGTTGAGGAAGTTAAAGAACTTTTCGTCCTCGGTATTCGAGCAGTCAATATTTACGTAAAAGTCAATGAATCACTCAAAGACAATACAGGTCAAGAAGCTTGGAATCCAAATGGATTGATGCAACAAGCCATTCGTGCCATCAAAACCGCTTGTCCCGAAATGATAGTGATGCCCGATGTGGCATTAGATCCCTATTCCATTTATGGTCACGATGGGATTATTGCTAACGGCGATATCGAAAATGATGCAACAAATGCTGCTTTGGTCAAAATGGCTGTTTCTCATGCTCAGGCTGGAGCCGATTTTGTAGCACCAAGTGATATGATGGACGGTCGTGTGTTACGTTTGCGTCAAGGATTGGATGCGGCAGGATTTCAAAATGTGGGCATTATGAGTTATTCGGCTAAATATGCTTCGGCGTTTTATGGCCCTTTTCGGGATGCTTTGGATAGCGCACCACGCGAAGCTGATGTTGAAGTACCAAAAGACAAAAAAACCTACCAAATGGACTATGCCAACCGCATTGAAGCCATCAAAGAGGCATTATCAGATGTGGAGGAAGGCGCCGATATGGTCATGGTAAAACCCGGAATTGCCTATCTTGACATTGTTCGAGAAGTCAAAAATGCCGTGAATGTTCCAGTAACCGTTTTTCAAGTTTCCGGAGAATATGCCATGATTAAAGCCGCAGCCGAAAAAGGATGGTTGGATAATGACAGCATTATGATGGAACAATTAATGTGTATCAAAAGAGCAGGAGCGAGTTTGATCTCGACTTATTTTGCCAAAGAAGCGGCGATACTTTTGAATAAAAAATAATATAGTTTTTTGTACAATCCCTTAAAGGTTTGAAAAAAGCTTACAAATTAAAAGAAATCCCAACATTTATAGTAAATTGATTATTCAAATTATCAAAATCAACAGTTGTTGGGTCATATTGGGCAATCGGAATACCTGCTTCTGAAAACAAGCCAAAACCATCGGTAAAAAAATACCGAAAACCCAAATGCGCACCAAAATTGCGAAGCCCTAAGTTGAGTCCTGGGTAGACATCTATTTTAGAATTCAAATTAAGAACATCTCCAATATTGGCATTAAATCTAGCTTTAACATCAAATCGATCGACGAATTCAGGTTTGTTTCCAAGTAAATCTGAATTGACAGACAACAAATAGGAGGCTACCAAACCAAAAGACATGTTTTCGCCATAGCCATAATCGGAAGACAATTGAATTCCTGAACCTCCTTCTTGCAAATTGGCACCAATCTGAAATTTATAATCTCCTTTGCCTTTATAGGCCTGAGCATTGACAAATAAGAGAGTTAGGATTGATAAAAGTGTGAATATTTTTTTCATGATAGCGATGATTTTGCATTGTAAAAATAGCATAAAATGTTTTAATTTCTACCTTTTTCGTTGGGGTATAAATTGGGTAGAGGTTCACTTTGCCAATATTCTTTCGAGTTCACATCCATGATGGTGAGCGGTCCTTTGAAGGCAGCACCCGTATCCACATTCCA
>CAMAWK010000157.1 GCA_945861915.1 Flavobacterium psychrophilum
TGAAATCCGAAAATGAACATAACCGATTACACTTATTTAATTAACAAACCCGAAGCTGTCAACGAAAAACAGAGTGACGCTTTAGAAAAAGTACTGGGAGAATTTCCGTATTTTCAAAGTGCGAGAGCTTTACAGCTAAAAGGACTTTATAATCAAAATAGCTTTAAATATAATTTTGCTTTAAAAGTTACCGCAGCTCACACAACAGATAGAACGGTTTTATTTGATTTTATAACTTCTAATACTTTCGTAGCAGTTCAAAAAGGGTTGTATGACAAAAAAGTACAGGAACTTCTTGATATTGGAGTTGTAGACCATGAAATTATACAATCTGAATTAAGCATTGAACCAAAAACAAACACATTAGAACAGTCAATACTCACATCCATAAAAGGAGCAGAAGTGATTGATGAAGACACCAAATTAGCAAACGAAAAATTAAATATTGGTAAACCTTTAGATTTTTCCATAAACGAGAAACATTCATTTCAAGAATGGTTACAACTTTCTAGAATTCAACCAATAAATAGAGAAACCGAAATAAAAAGTAATTCCGAAAACACAGTTTTAGATTTAGATAAAAAGAAAAAAGCGGCATTAATTGATAAATTTATCGAATCTAGTCCAAAAATACCGCCTTTAAGACCAACTGAAACAACTGCAATTCCTTCAGAATCAAACCAATCTGATGATGCTTATTTAATGACGGAAACTTTAGCGAGAGTTTATTTGGAGCAAAAAAAATACAAACGAGCCATTCAAGCTTATGAAATATTAATTTTGAAATATCCAGAAAAAAGTAGTTTCTTTGCAGACCGAATTTCGGATATAACGATTTTACAACAAAATAATACATAAACAATGAGTACATTTTCAATTTTTTTAGTTTTAATCACAATAGTTTGTTTTCTATTGATAGTAGTAATCATGGTGCAAAACCCTAAAGGTGGTGGATTGTCATCAACATTAGGCGGATCTCAAATGTTGGGTGGTGTTCAAAAAACAACCGACTTTTTAGACAAAAGTACTTGGACATTGGCAACAGCTTTAGGAGTACTTATTTTACTTTCAAGTTTAAGTTTTGAAGGTTCGCTAAGCGACACCGATTCAAAAATTATCGATAAAACCGAAACTGCTGCTCCTACTAAAGCTGCACCAGTAAAAACCGCACCAGCACAAAACACACCTGCTGCTGAACCTGCAAAAAAATAATAAAGTTTCATAAGAATCTTGAATGCCAGCCTGTCAAAGCTGGCATTTTTTTTAAGTAAAAATGTCAGTTTCTATTCCATGGCATAATTTCTGAAAATCAATTAGCATCAAATTAATTAATAATAAAAAACATTCTATTATGGCATTAAATATTAAACCACTTTCGGACAGGGTTCTAATTGAACCTGTTGCTGCAGAAACTCAAACTGCATCTGGAATTTTCATTCCTGACACTGCTAAAGAAAAACCTCAAAAAGGAACTGTAGTTGCTGTGGGAAAAGGCACAAAAGAACATGAGATGACCGTGAAAATTGGCGATACCGTTCTTTACGGAAAATACGCTGGAACTGAATTAAAATTAGAAGGAAAAGATTATTTAATCATGCGAGAAGATGATATTCTTGCGATAATTTAAAAATGTTTTTGTAAAATTAAAACAACATTAAACATTTAAACTTTAAACAATTATAAACTAAAAAGTTATGGCAAAAGATATAAAATTCGATATAGAAGCACGTGATGGATTAAAACGCGGTGTAGATGCGTTGGCAAATGCAGTAAAAGTAACGCTAGGACCAAAAGGTCGAAATGTAATTATTGGAAAATCATTCGGTGGACCTAATGTCACAAAAGATGGTGTAACAGTTGCCAAAGAAATAGAATTACAAGATCCATTGGAAAATATGGGAGCTCAAATGGTAAAAGAAGTGGCTTCTAAAACCAATGATTTAGCAGGTGATGGAACTACCACAGCTACAGTTTTGGCACAAGCCATTGTAAAAGAAGGGTTGAAAAACGTTGCTGCCGGAGCAAACCCAATGGATTTGAAACGTGGAATTGACAAAGCTGTTGAAGCTATTGTTGCCGACTTAGGAAAACAAACTAAAGTAGTAGGAAGCGATTCTGAAAAAATTAAACAAATTGCTTCTATTTCAGCTAATAATGATGAAGTAATTGGGGAATTAATTGCCAACGCTTTTGCAAAAGTGGGAAAAGAAGGTGTTATCACTGTTGAAGAAGCCAAAGGAACTGATACGTATGTAGATGTTGTGGAAGGAATGCAATTTGACAGAGGGTATCTTTCTCCTTATTTTGTGACAAATCCTGAAAAAATGGAAGCAGAATTAGAGAGTCCGTATATTCTTTTGTACGACAAAAAAGTATCTTCTTTAAAAGAATTACTGCCTGTTTTAGAACCAGTAGCACAATCAGGAAAACCATTATTAATTATTGCTGAAGATGTTGACGGCGAAGCGTTATCAACTCTAGTAGTAAATAAATTGCGTGGTGCCTTGAAAATTGCAGCTGTAAAAGCACCAGGTTTTGGAGACAGAAGAAAAGCCATGCTGGAAGATATTGCTATCTTGACTGGCGGAACAGTTATTTCGGAGGAAAGAGGTTATACATTAGAAAACACGACTATCGAAATGCTAGGAACTGCTAAAAGAGTGACTATTGACAAAGACAATACTACTATTGTTAGTGGTGCTGGCGAAGCTGATATGATTAAAAATCGAGTAAATCAAATTAAAGGTCAAATGGAAACTACGACTTCTGATTATGATAAAGAAAAACTACAAGAGCGTTTAGCTAAATTAGCTGGAGGTGTTGCTGTGCTTTATGTTGGTGCAGCTTCTGAAGTAGAAATGAAAGAGAAAAAAGACAGAGTTGACGATGCACTTCATGCTACTCGAGCAGCGGTTGAAGAAGGAATTGTAGCTGGTGGTGGAGTGGCTTTATTAAGAGCTAAAAATGCTTTAGCAACTTTAAAAGCAGACAATGCTGATGAAGCAACTGGAATACAAATTATTTCACGAGCTGTAGAATCACCATTAAGAACTATTGTTGAAAACGCTGGATTAGAGGGTTCTGTTGTTGTAGCTAAAGTTGCAGAAGGAAAAGGCGATTTTGGATACAATGCAAAAACAGATGAATATGTAGATATGTTGAAAGCGGGTATTATTGACCCAAAAAAAGTAACTCGTATCGCTTTAGAAAATGCTGCTTCTGTGGCTGGAATGATTTTAACTACTGAATGTGCTTTGATTGATATCAAAGAAGAGAGCTCAGCAGGACATTCGCATGGTGGTGGAATGCCCGGAATGATGTAATTTTTTTAAATTCTAAAGTCCAAATTTAGTACCATTAAAAATCCGTCTTGAACTATTTCAAGACGGATTTTTTTGTTCAATTTGAAAAAAAATAGAATTCTTTTCAAAAATGGTTTAGTATTTGTAAGTATTTGTAAAAATTAATTTATAAAATTGTTGTTAATAAATCATTTGTTGAGAACAATTAAAATGCAATGCCAATTTGCTTGTTGTTCGAGTTATTATAAGGCGATAAATAATTGGATTTTTAGAAAACTTTAATAAAATAAAACAATAATATACTTGAACTAAAAATAAAATTTACATTTATGAAAACACTGTCCTCCTTTTGTTTGTTTTTCCTTTGCCTTACTTGTTTTTCACAAGCTCCAACCCAACAAGAAAAAATTAAATCTCTTTTAGATACCTATTTTCTAGATGACAGAGAAATTATTCATGTACAGTTTAATAAAAATTTGTATTTGAATAATGAAGACGTTGCTTTCAAAGGATATATTTTTAGTAAAAACAACAACGCACCTCATCTTAGCTCTACTAACATTCAGTTAGTAATCTACAATGAGCAACAAGAAGTGGTTCAAAAACAATTGCTTTGTGCTTCAAATGGACAATTTTTAGGAGGAATTCATTTGAATAAAAATTTCAAAACAGGAAACTATCTCTTTCATTTTTACACCAATTGGATGAATAATTTTAAAGAAGACGATTCCTTTTCGCAAACTATAGAAATCCATAATATCAACGAGCCTCTTACTATTAAAGGTAAACAGCCTAGCTATAAAACGGCGCAAATCAGTTTTTATCCGGAAGGAGGTTCAATAATTGACGGAATTAATAATAGTATTGGAGTAAAAATAACAGACTGTAATGTTAAGGGAATAGAATTAAATAACATTTTGGTTTTTGACTCAAAATCAAATGAAATAGCTCATTTTAATACTAATAAAATGGGGAATGGTACTTTTTATTTAATGGCAGATATAAACGAAAAATACACTTTAAAAATACAAACAAACGAATTGACTCTTAGCCAAAATTTACCCGAGGTAAAAGCAACTGGAATTGCCATCTCCTATAATAACAATTTACCAAACGACAAATTGGCAATTGCAGTGAAAACAAACGAAAAAGGAGTTGAGTTGAACCAAAACAAGAAATATGACCTTCTAATTCAACAAAATGGATATTCAGTTCTTAAGTCAATCAATTTTGATAATAAACAAAACGAACAAGTAGTGATTATTGATAAAAAATATTTACAAAATGGTGTAAATTCTCTTCGGCTTATTGACGAAAATTTAAATGAAATCACGGAGCGATTAATTTATAATTATGGAACAACTCAGGCAAATGTTACTATTAATGCCAAAACAGTTGTCAATGACAGCATCGTATTAAATGGTTTTACAAATTTGACAAAAGCACATATCAGTGCATGTATTTTGCCAGAAAAAAATATCGGCTCAGAAAACAAACGATCCATTCTAGGTACTTTTTATTTGAATACTTTTTTGGAAAATCCAGAAACAGACAATTACATCTATTTTGACCCAGAAAATAAGAATAGTAAAAAAGATATGGATGCATTAATGCACGTTCAATCGAAAAGTAAATTACTTTGGGAAAACATTAAGTCGAATCCGCCAAAACTTAATTTCAGTTTCAACAAAGGTGTTACTATTAGTGGCAGCATCAAAAACAAAATCAATGTCAATGAGATCAATACATTGTCGATGATATCTATTAAAAATAAAGTGTTTGAAAATATAAATGTAGAAAAAGACAACAGCTTCAAATTAGAAAACTTTTTTGTACAAGATTCTACGGTTTATGTTTTTCAATTAGAAAACGAAAGAAAACAAAAAAAATTCACTGAGTTAAAAGCTGAGGTTATAAATCATCAAACAAATTTCAATTTACCTCTTCGTTTTTTTAAAACCAAATGTCCAATTGAAAATAAATCGGATGTAAACACTGTTTTTTCTGATTTTAAAATCAACAAAAATGATATAAAC
>CAMAWK010000158.1 GCA_945861915.1 Flavobacterium psychrophilum
TATGACTAAATTCGAAAAAATAGACTTAATTTTGTAACCATTCTGATTAATTTACTACTTATTCAATAAAATTTAAAATATGAAATTTTTAGGAAATGTTTTAGCTACCCTAGTGGGTTTATTTATTTTTTGTATGCTTTTCTTTTTTGGCATTGTGATGATTGCCGCTATTTTTGGTAGCAAATCCGAAGTGGTCGAAGTAGAAAATAATTCAGTTATCGAATTAAACTTGGAGGATATTCATAATGATAATGCGGGAAAGTACAAAGATCCTTTGGTGAGTTTTCTTGAAGACGGAGAAAAAGTAGGAGTTATAGATGTGATTAATGCCATAGATCAAGCAAAAAACGATTATGATATTAAAGGAATTTCTATTTTAAATTCGAATTCAGCATTAGGAATGGCTCAAAGAAAGGAATTGCGTGCTGCGTTGGAAAACTTTAAAAATTCCGGAAAATTTGTGATGGCTTATGCCAATTCATTCTCGCAAAAAGAATATTATTTGAGTTCTGTAGCCAATAGTGTTTATTTGAATCCCGTTGGCGAAATGGATTTTCGAGGTTTATCTGCCGAAATTATGTTTTTTAAAGATTTTCAAGAAAAATCAGGAATAAAAGCAGAAGTCATCCGTCACGGAAAGTACAAAAGTGCCGTGGAACCCTTTTTGGAAAACAAAATGAGTGATGCCAACAGAGAACAAATATCATCTTTACTCAACTCGGTTTGGGATACAGCCGTTAGCGATATCTCAAAAAGCAGAAATATCTCAAAAATAAAATTGAACGAAATTGCCAATGGTTTGTTGGCAAGAACTCCAAAAATGGCGAAAGCGCAAAAATTAGTTGATTATATTGCCTATGAAGATGTGTATCATAATGACATCAAAAAAGCGCTAAAATTGGATGCCGATACCGATTACAAAAAAGTAAGTATTATAGAATACACTCAGAAAACAATAACAACAGCCATAACAACAGAGGCAAAAGACAAGATTGCTATTATTTATGCTCAAGGCGAAATAAGAGGGGGCGAAGGCGATGTGGATGTGATTGGCGAAGGAGCCATGCGTCGATCTTTAGCCGAAGCAAGAAAAGACAAAAACGTAAAAGCGATTGTATTGCGAATTGATAGCCCGGGTGGAGATGCTTTGACCTCGGATTTGATTTGGAGAGAAATAGAATTGACCAAAAAAGTAAAACCCGTAGTTGTTTCTATGGGAAATTATGCCGCTTCTGGCGGCTATTACATTGCGTGTAATGCCAACCAAATTTTTGCCGAAAACAACACCATTACAGGTTCGATTGGTGTTTTTGGAATATTACCCAATTTTACTCAAATAGCTACTAAATTGGGTTTACATTCCGAACAAGTAAAAACCCACGAAAACGCTGCTGAATATAGTCCGTTTTTGCCTTTAGATGAGAAATTCAAAGCGGTTACTCAGGAAAGTGTAGAGCAAGTGTATAAAACCTTTGTATCACATGTTGCCCAAGGCAGAAAAATGAGTTTTGCCCAAGTAGATGCTATCGCCCAAGGCAGAGTTTGGTCCGGTTCTGAAGCATTAAAAATAGGACTTGTGGATAAAATTGGCGGAATGGATGCTGCCATTAAAGCAGCTGCTAAACTAGGCAAAACAAATTCTTATAGCACTCAAAACTATCCTGAATTTGAAAAAAGTTTCAATGAAATTTTAGAAAATTCCCCTTTTGCCCAATGGAAAGAATCGGCTATAAAAGAGGAAATTGGCGAACAGAATTATACTCTTTTGCGTAAAATTCAAAAAATAAATACTCAAAAAGGCGTTCAAGCTTCTTTGCCTTTTGAGATTAGTATTCGGTAAAAAATCGTACTAAAAATATGAAAGCACTAAAAATCACTGGTTTCTTATTTCTCTTTTTAATAGGGACTTTATTTGCTATTCCTTATTTCTTTAAGGATAAAATCAAAGCTAAAATCGAACAAACTATTAACGAAAATTTGGATGCCAAAGTGAGTTTTGCAGAAGCTGATTTGAGCTTATTCAAAAATTTCCCGAATGCAAATGTTACTGTAGAAAAGTTGGTCATCATCAACAAAGCTCCTTTTGAAGGCGACACCCTCGTTTCTATCGACGAGTTAAATTTAAAAATGTCAATCGCATCTCTTTTCAAAAGCAAAGATGAATCAATGAACATTGATGAAATTGCGACTAAAAACGGCTTGATAAATATTATTTTTAACAAAGATGGAATTGGTAATTTTGATATCGCTCTCAAAGACAAAAAGAAAGAAGATACAGGAAAAGGCGAACCGCTGGCATTAAAAATCCAACATTATCAAATAGAAAATTACCGCTTTCGCTATTTTGACGAAAGTTCTAAAATGAAAATGACTATCGATAGTTTAAATCACGAAGGAACGGGAGATTTTGCTGCCCAAAAATTGGATTTAAACACCCAATCGACTGCAAAAATCTCACTCGATATGGACAAAGTCAATTACATGAAAAATGTATCTTTGACACTGGACGCCGTTTTGGGAATTGATTTAGAAAAAAGCAAATACACATTTAAGGAAAACAAAGCCTTAATTAATCAATTGGCATTAGAATTTGATGGTTTTATCCAAATGATGGAGACTGGTCAAGCATTTGATTTGAAATTCAAAACGCCTTCCACTTCATTCAAAAACTTTCTGGGATTGATTCCATCTGTTTACGCTTCGAATTTAGATGGTGTAAAAACAACGGGGGATTTTACGGTTCTTGGCATTGCCAAAGGAATTTATTCTGATACAACTGTTCCCAAATTTTCTATTGAAATTGCCTCTCATAATGCCTCGTTTCAATATCCAAATCTACCAAAATCGGTTCGGAATATTGTAATCGACACTAAAATAAAAAACGAAACTGGGATATTGAACGATACGTATGTTAATCTTAACAAACTATCTTTTGCTATTGATCAAGATGTTTTTAACGCTAAAGCCACTATAAAAAATATAACTCAAAACGCGTTAGTCGATGCTGCTTTAAAAGGAACAATCAATTTAGGAAATCTATCAAAAGCCTATCCTATAAAATTAGAAAAACCATTGTCTGGAATTTTAAAAGCAGATGTAACGACTAAATTCGATATGCAATCGGTAGAAAAAAGTCAATACCAAAACATCAATAATGCTGGAACGATGAGTTTGTCTGGATTCAACTATGCTGACGAAAATGGCAAAACTATGAAAATAAGTACTGCATTAATTCAATTTAATCCAAGTCGGGTCAATTTAAAACAATTCAACGCTACCACAGGAAAAAGCGACATAAATGTTATGGGTATTTTAGAAAATTTCTATGGTTTTATGTTCAAAAATCAGGAATTGAAAGGAAATTTCAACCTGATTTCTAATCAATTAGCGGTAAGCGATTTTATGACAAAAGCCGAAACTACAAAAGAAACCACCAAAAAAGCCGAAGCAATGAAAATTCCTTCGTTCCTAAATTGTACGCTTACCGCCAAAGCAAACACGGTTTTATATGATAATTTAACGCTCAAAGACGTTTCGGGAAAACTAGTTATTAAGGACGAAAAAGTAACTTTGGATAATGTGAAAACATCCATTTTTGGCGGAATAATTGCCTTAAATGGCGCTGTTTCTACCAAAGAAAAAACACCTACATTCGACATGAATTTAGGGCTGAAACAAGTGGATATTTCACAATCGTTTACACAATTAGACATGCTTAAAAAAATAGCACCAATTGCTGGAATCATCAACGGGAAAATTAATTCGACTATTAAACTAAACGGAAATTTGGACGCTATTGAAATGACACCTAACGTAAATTCTATTTCGGGGGATTTATTGGGTCAACTACTTTCGACTACAGTCAATGCTAAAAACTCTACTTTATTAACTGCTTTGAGTTCGAATATGAAATTCATCGATATGAGCAAAATAAACTTAAACGATATTAAAGCAGCTATCACTTTTAAGGACGGAAAAGTAAATGTAAAACCATTTGAAATTAAATCGAATGGAATCAAAGCGACCATTGGCGGCAGTCATGGTTTTGACCAAAACATGAATTATACGATTAAGTTTGATGTTCCTGCCAAATATTTAGGAACGGAAGCGAATGCACTTATTGCCAAATTAACCCCAGCTGATGCTGCAAAATTAGACAACATTCCTATAAACGCTTTGATGACAGGTAATTTTAGTAACCCTAAAATTACAACTGATATAAAATCGGCGGTTACTAATTTAACTAATCAACTGGTGAAACAGCAAAAAGAAAAAGTGGTAGCCAAGGGCAAAGAAAGTTTGAACAGTATCATTAATAATGCTGTTAAACCCAAAGGCGATACTACAAAGACAAATGTAAAAAATGATGTTAAGGCAAAAGCGGGAGAATTATTAAACGGTTTGTTTGGGAAAAGAAAAAAAACGGAGTAATGAAAGGATTTTTGATTTCAGATTAACGATTTTTGATTCTAGATTTTAGCAACATACTATCCCTTTTTCAAATCTTAAATCAAAAATCTACATTCAAGAATCTGCAATCAATTTACCCTATTTCAATCCGCACGACATAGCCTTCAAAACTTCGAACATTAAAAACGGTTCCGTCTTCAAAAAGGAGGTATTGTCCTTTGATGCCAGCTAGTTTTCCTTTAAAATTAGAGGTTTTATCTAAACTTAAACTATTTATTTTTTTGGGATAAGTCAAAACTGGAAAGTGCATTTCGTACAAATCATTTTTTTCTGTATAAAAATAGTCTTTCACTTCGTTGGGAATCCAATTCTCGACTTTTAATCTTTCGGCAATTAAATCGATGGGCTCGACATCATTTTGGAGCATTTTTCGCCAATTGGTTTTATCAGCAAAATGATTCTTTAAAGCTACTTCGGTAATTCCAGCCAAATATCTATTGGGCACTTCGACTATTGAAATAGCTTGCGTAGCACCTTGATCAATCCATCGAGTTGGCACTTGCGTTTTCCGAGTAACGCCCACTTTCACTTCGCTTGACAAGGCCAAATACACAATATGCGGTTGTAATTGAACTTTCTCTTCATATGCTAAATCCCGATCTTGAATGCCTAAATGCGCTGTACTCAATTCAGGTTTCATAATCCAATCGCCGACGGCTGGGCTTGAATAAAAGCAATCGTAACAAAATCCTTGACGGAATATTTTCTTTTTTTTGCCACAATTCAAACATTGATAGCCTTGAAAACTAATCTCAATGTTTTTAGTAAGTAGTTGATTTACATTCAAAAAACTATTTTCAAAAACCAAATAATATTGAATAGGATTTGCAAATTCAGTTTGCATTTTGGTTAGCGTGCCTTCGTATA
>CAMAWK010000159.1 GCA_945861915.1 Flavobacterium psychrophilum
AAATAGTTGCTTTAGAAGGTTTAGGGTCATATTTTCCATTTTCCATAAATCGAGGCACCGCATCGTTTACATTGGTTGCAGCCACAAAATGTTCTATTGGTAAACCTAATTTTTTAGCAATAATTCCAGCACAAATATTTCCGAAATTCACACTCGGACAAGAAAAAACCAATGCTTTGTTTTGTGATTTTAATTGTTTGTAAGCAAAGAAAAAGTAAAACATTTGCGGTAACCAACGTGCAATGTTAATGGAATTGGCAGAGGTTAAGTTATGGTGCGACAAACTATCGTCCAAAAATGCTTTTTTTACCATATCCTGACAATCGTCAAAAAAACCATCAACTTCAAGCGCTTTTATGTTTTGTCCCAAAGTAGTCAATTGTCTTTCTTGAATATCACTCACTTTGCCAGAAGGATATAAAATGACCACTTCAACCCCTTGTACACCCAAAAACCCACTTGCCACAGCACCACCTGTATCACCAGAAGTTGCAACGAGAACGGTATTTTTATTATCTTTTTTATCTTTATTAAAATATCCCAAACAGCGGGACATAAAACGCGCACCTACATCTTTGAAAGCCATAGTTGGTCCGTGATACAATTCTAAAGAATAAATATTTTCTTCAACTTTCACAGTTGGAAAATCAAAACAAAGGGTTTCTTCGGCTATTTGTTTTAAAGTTTCAGCGGGAATTTCATCACCTACAAATTGTTTGATAGCTTCAAATGCAATTTCTGTATTAGTTAGATTTTCGATATTATCAAAAAAATGGTTTGATAATGGTGTGATTGATTCTGGAAAATATAATCCTTTATCTGAGGCTAATCCTTGAATAACCGCTTCCTGGAAAGAAACTTTGGGTGCGTTGTGGTTTAAACTGTAGTATTTCATTTTATTGTCATTGCGAGGCACGAAGCAATCTCAATTATTTAATTTGTTTTTTTAGCAACTTGGGTTACATCTGCAATCAAAAATCGTTAATCTGAAATCTTAAATATTTTTTAATTCTTCTTATATTATAGTAACACCCTCCGTATTCACTTTAGAAACGTGAATTTCATAAGGCAAATTGATTTCGTCATAAACTTTGCTCATGGCTTTAGCGATTTTTTCAGCGGTTTCTTTTCCTTTGCTCAATGCAAAAATAGAAGGGCCAGAACCGGATATTCCAGAACCCAAAGCCCCGTTTTCATAAGCCGTTTTTTTGATTAAATCAAAACCTGGAATCAACATACTTCGTACAGGCTCGATAATTTCGTCATGCAACGAACGCCCAATTAATTCGTAATCATTCGTGTATAAACCAGCGACTAATCCGCCCACATTTCCCCATTGCTTAATGGCGCTTTTTAAGGAAACGGTTTGTTTTAGAACCGAACGAGCATCAGATGTTTTTAGTTCAATTTGAGGATGAACCACTGTTGCATATAATTCGGATGGACTATCAATTTTGATAATATCCAAAGGATTCGCGCTTCTAACCAATGTAAAACCGCCCAATAAACATGGGGCAACGTTATCAGCGTGAGCATTTCCACTGGCTAATTTTTCGCCTTGCATGGCAAATTTCACTAATTCTTTTCTGGTAAAAGGACGTTCCAACAATTCATTAATTCCGAAAACAGCTCCTGCTGAACTGGCGGCACTGCTTCCGATTCCGCTACCTGCTTTTATGTTTTTGTATATTTCTATTTCAAATCCGAAATCAGTTTCTACCTCTGAAAGTAATGCTAAAGCAGCTACTCCTGCTACATTTTTTTCGGTTTCTAAAGGTAAATCGGCACCCACGATTTTGGTAATGCGAACCCCTTTTATATCTGATTTTCGAATAATCATCTCGTCTCCAGCAGTTGCCAAACACAATCCCAAGACATCAAATCCGCAGGAAAGATTGGCAATTGTTGCAGGGCAAAATAGTTTTATTTGATTCATGATTTATATTATTTCGTAGAGACGTTGCAATGCAACGTCTCTACAATAACGTATTTTATATATTCCCAATTCTAATGACATCAGCAAAAATACCTGACGCAGTAACAGCAGCACCAGCACCAGCACCTTTTATCAACAAAGGTTGATCAACATATCGGTCGGTGTAAAATTGTACAATATTGTCTTTTCCTTCTAAATTATAAAACGGACTTTCTTGTGGGATGAATTCTAATCCTACTCTCGCTTTTCCATTTTCGAAAGTAGCTACAAATTTTAAACGGCTATTTTTTGATTTTGCTTCCACTAATAAGTTTTCAAAATGAGTAGCATTTGTAATTAATGATTTGAAAAAATCATCGTTGTTGGTGGTTTCCATACACGCTGCTGGAAGGAAAGAATTATTTTGAATATCCTCAATATCCATTTTGTACCCACTTTCGCGAATGAGGATTAATATTTTTCTAGCAACATCCACACCACTCAAATCGATTTTTGGGTCAGGTTCAGTAAAACCTTGAACGCCTGCTTCTTTTACAACATCATGAAAAGAATTGTTTTCGTCGAAATTATTAAAAATAAAGTTCAAACTTCCTGATAAAACAGCTTGTATTTTGTTGACTTTATCGCCCGAAGCAATCAAATGTTTCAACGTATCAATAATAGGTAAACCAGCTCCCACATTGGTTTCGAACAAAAAGGGTGCATTAAATTGTCTCGAAAGATTTTTTAGTTTTTTGTAATTGTCGTATTCAGATGAACAGGCGATTTTATTACAAGTAACCACGGCCACATTTTGTTTTAAATAGGTTTCGTAAGTTTCCGAAACAGCTTGATTGGCAGTGATATCAACAAAAATACTATTGCGTAAATTGAGTGATTTTACTTTTTCGATAAATGATTCTTTGTTGGCAGTTTCTCCGTTTTCTAAAAGCGATTTCCAGTCTTTTAAGGCAATTCCGTCCTCCTCAAACAGCATTTTTCTGGAATTAGACATTGCCACTACACGAAGATTTATTTTTAAATTCTCTTTCAGGAATTTTTTCTGTTGGTTGATTTGTTCAATAAATTTCTCACCAACATTCCCCACTCCCATGACAAACAAATTGAGTTGTTTGGTGTTTTCTTCAAAAAAGTTTTCGTGAAGTGTATTCAATGCTTTTTTTACATCCCGTTCGTTTATAACGGCTGATATATTTCTTTCAGAAGCACCTTGAGCAATCGCACGAATATTAACATTATTTTTACCCAACGTACTAAACATTCGACCACTTAAACCTTGATGGTTTTTCATATTTTCGCCCACCAAAGCAATGATGCAAAGGTTTTTTTCTACGATACAAGGATCAATTTTGTTTTGAGAAATTTCGACAGAAAAAGCATGATTGATAGCATTTTCTGCTTTTTCTGCATCAGAATTTAAAATACCAATACAAATAGAATGTTCAGACGAGGCTTGTGTTATAAAAATGATATTCACATCTTCTTGCGATAACACTTCGAAAAGGCGTTTAGACGAACCCGCAACACCAATCATTCCTGAACCTTCGAGCGTAATTAGACTAATATTGTCGATATGTGTAATTCCTTTTACAGGATTTGAATTCGGTATCGCTTCTTTATTTGAAATTAATGTTCCTTCGGCTTCTGGCTCAAAAGTATTTTTAATCCAAATCGGAATATTTTTTTTCAAAACAGGTTGAATCGTTGGTGGATACAATACTTTTGCCCCAAAATGAGACAATTCCATCGCTTCTTGATAGGAAATACTAGCAATAGGCTGGGCTTGTTTTACTAGTTTAGGATTTGCGGTAAACATTCCGTTTACATCTGTCCAAATTTCTAATTCCGAAGCATTTATGGCTCCAGCAATAATAGCTGCAGTATAATCGGAGCCACCACGACCCAATGTGGTGCCAATACCATCCATAGAATTGGCAATAAAACCAGGCATTACAACAATAGTTGATGAATTGGTTGAGAAATAGTCTTTTATTAAAGCATTGGTCATTTCAAAATTAACAGCCGCTTTTCCAAAATTATTGTTTGTTTTTATGAGTTCGCGACTGTCTTTATAGCCGCTATTTCTCTCTTTTTGTTTGAATGCTTCGCCAATAATATAGGACGATAATAATTCTCCAAAACTTAAAATGGTGTCTGATGTTCTTGGAGATAATTCGCCCAAAAGAAAACAGCCATCTAATAAAGTTTCAAGATGATTAATGATTCTTTTGATATGACTTAGCGCAGCACTTTGTTCGCTTACAGGAATTAATTCCTTGATAGCGTCTAAATGTTTTTTTTCAATTTCTACAACTATTTCTTTGTAGCTTTCATCGTTTGAGGATGCTTTTTTGGCAGCAAGAACCAATAAATCGGTCACTTTTGTAAAAGCCGAAACGACTACAACCAATTTATCTTGTTTTGATTTATTGAGAACGATATCTAAAACGAGTTTTATATTTTGTGCATTGGCTACTGAAGTGCCGCCAAATTTTAATACTTTCATTTTGTTTGTTTTAATGGAAAAGAGAGGCTTTTTAGCTATCTCAAATTCTTTCTTTTTGAAAATTATGCTGCAAATTTAGGATTATATGAAAAATTTAACCCCACAGGGGTTGAAGTTGTTGAAGAGGTTTCAAAACGAGCGAAAAATTCAATCCGAGTTGGAATTGAAAGGCAAATAATATGTTTTTTTAATGTGTTTTTCATAATTTTTCAAAAGTACTGTTTTTTATAAAAGAATGAAATCTTTTAAAATATTTTTCTAAATATTTAATGTTAACAATACATAGATAAGAAGATTTATCATTATTATTGCCAAAAGTATCAATTTGGGTTTTTTATGATTGATTTTTCATCTTTGAAAATCAAAAAAATCTTAAGTAAATGCTTTTGTTATTTTTAAATAAAGTATTAATCTTGCTGTACAAAAATTAATAAAAATGTCAATAAATAGTATTTTTCAGTTTTTAGTTCCTAAGGATAAAAAATTCTTTCCGCTCTTTGAAGAAGCATCTTCAAATTTAGTTCAATTAGCTACGATTTTGCATGAAGCAGTTAGTTTAACAACAAAAGACAGAGATGTTTTGTTTCAAAAAATTGATGAATTAGAACAAAGAGGAGAAGAAATTACTCGACAAACTAATCTCGAATTGAGTAGAAATTTCATTACTCCATTTGATAGAGAAGATATTTATTCATTGATAACTTCTATTGATTTTGTTGCCGATAATCTTCACGGTGCTTCTAGTAGAATGCGATTATATCAAGTTGATAAAATCACGAAATCAATACGAAAATTGACTGAAATAAATCTTGAAGCATGTCAACAAATAGACATAGCAATTAAGGAACTAAGAGGATTGAAAAATCTTAAAAA
>CAMAWK010000160.1 GCA_945861915.1 Flavobacterium psychrophilum
AATCTACACTAATTAGAATTGCTCTTTTTGGTCCTGAATCTACAGGGAAAACCACATTGGCAAAACAACTAGCTGAACATTTTGAAACAACATGGGTTGCTGAATATGCCCGAGATTATCTTCAGGAAAAATGGGACAAAACGAGTCAAATTTGCACTATTGATGACATGTTGCCTATTGCGATTGGTCAAATTAAATTAGAAAATGAAAGCCTTTCTATTGCCAACAAATATCTCTTTTGCGATACTAATTTACTGGTAACAAAGGTTTTTTCAGAAGTGAATTACGGTTTTTGCGATTCATTATTAGACAAAGCAGCCCGAGAACACGAGTATGATTTATTTTTATTGACTGATATTGATGTTCCTTGGGAAAAAGATGATTTGAGAAGTACAGCCGAAAATAGAGAATCCGTTTTTTCAGTTTTTAAACAAATATTAATCGAAAATAACAAACCTTTTATTAGTATATCTGGAGGAAATAATTTCAGGCTAAATAAAGCAATTTCAATAATTGATGACCTGTCAAAAGCCAAAAGTCTCGGTTTTTCGTCAATAGATTTTGTTCAAATTCACGAGCATGGAATTCCATTGAAAAACATACAAAGTCAGTTGGATTTTTTCAGAATGGGAATACCTAAAACCACCTTAGTTGAACCAGCAAAAGTCGAAAATGGGATTTTAAAATTGTCTGAAAATGAATATCAACAAAAAGCCGATTTTTTTGACAGCGTTAAAGCTTCCTTGCGATTAAAAAAATTCGTTCCCGCTTCGGGGGCTGCCAGTAGAATGTTCAAATTTTTGACTACTTTACTACAAGATTTTGATGTTGAAAACGAAAGTATTCATGCCTACATCAACAGAAAAAAAGATACCGAATTACCTGTATTTATTGTTGGTTTAGAAAAATTCCCTTTTTTTCAAGAAGTACATTCTGCATTAGAAAAAAGCATTCCTGATTTCAATAATTTAAATAGTGATCATAAAAATTATCATTTTATAAAATATTTATTATCTCCAGACTACTTTGATTTTGCAAATAAACCCAAAGCTATTTTACCATTTCATAAATACAAAAACCACATTGCAACTCCCATAGAGGAACATTTGAATGAATGTGTTTCTTATTCTAGTTCAAATAGAAATTCTCATTTGCATTTTACGGTTTCGGAAACACATCAAAAAGAATTCGAAAATATTATCAACTCCGTTAAAAGTAAAATAGAAAACGATACAAATTCAATCATAAATGTTAGTTTTTCGAATCAAGACAAAAGCACCGATACGATTGCTGTCGATTTGAATAACAACCCTTTACGTGATGAAAATGGACAATTAGTTTTTAGACCCGGAGGTCATGGAGCATTAATAAAAAATTTAAACCAACTGGAAGCTGACATCATTTTTATCAAAAACATAGATAATGTCATCCTAAACCACATAGAAACTATTGCTTTGTATAAAAAAGCATTAGCTGGAATTTTGATTGAATTGCAACAAAAAATATTTCATTATTTAAAAATAATTGATGCTGGCAACGAGGAATTGTTAGATGAAATGGTACAGTTTTCGAAACAAGAATTGAATATTGAACTCATCAATGGTTTTTCGAAATACACTTTAGAAAATAAATTTGCGCATTTAAAAAACATCTTCAATCGTCCGATTCGAATTTGTGGAATGGTAAAAAACGAGGGCGATACCGGCGGAGGGCCGTTTTGGGTTCGAGATTCAAAAGGAACTATTTCACTTCAAATTGTGGAGACCTCACAAATCGATTTGGCGAATAGCCATCAAGCTGCTATTCTTGGCAACGCAAATTATTTCAACCCAGTAGATTTAGTTTGTGGTATTAGAAATTATAAAAACGAAAAATTCGATTTAACCCGTTTCATTGACCATTCTAGCGGTTTTATAGTTGAAAAAAACAAAAATGGTCAGCCTTTAAAAGGGTACGAATTGCCTGGTTTATGGAATGGTGCAATGGCAAAATGGATTTCGATTTTTGTTGAAGTGCCCTTGATGACTTTTAATCCTGTGAAAACCGTCAACGATTTATTACAAGCTGCGCATCAGCCGAACTAATTTTGGACTCTACAAAAATCATAACTGAATTACAATACAAAGCAGTGCGCAGTAGCGGTGCTGGCGGGCAAAACGTAAACAAAGTTTCGTCGAAAGTAGTCTTATCCTTTGATTTACAAAACTCACAAGCACTGTCTGAAGAAGAGAAAGAAGTGTTGAAAAACAAACTAACTTCAAGATTAACGGCAGAACAAATACTGATTTTGAATTGTGACGAAGATAGAAGCCAACTCAAAAACAAAGCGATTGTAACCAAACGTTTTTTGGATATAATCACAACCGGATTAATCATTCCGAAAATCAGAAAAGCAACCAAAATTCCAAAATCGGTTATCAAAAAGCGAATTAAAGACAAAAAAAATCTATCTGAAATTAAGAAAAACAGAAAAAGACCTGAGTATTAATTAAATTATTTTCACTTTTTAAAATTTGGAATTTAATTTTTTAACCTACATTTGTCCCGTCTCAAAGGGGTGCTCTAAATAACGAGCTGAGATTATACCCAACGAACCTGGGCAGGTAATGCTGCCAAGGGAAAAAATGACATTAATTATAGAGTGCACGCTATTCTATTGTCATAAAAATCAATTTATTAATTTAACAAAAGAATAATTCCCCCTTTTATTCGTAAAACTATTTACGGATGAATACTAATTTATTTTACACAAAAGTCGCAAAGTCGCAAAACACAAAGACGAACTCTAGAAATCTATTATCAATCGGTCTTTTTTCTATTCTCTTTTTTCTTTCCTCCTCCCTCTCCTTTTCACAGGAAAAACCAAAAGACTCCACTAAAGTCAATCAACTGGATGAGGTTTTAATATCTGCCATTCGTGCTGACAAAAAATCTCCTGTTCCCTTCACTAATGTTAGTAAAGAAGAATTAAAATCTCGAAATTTAGGTCAAGACATCCCCATTTTATTAAATTATTTACCCTCGGTTGTTACCACCTCCGATGCTGGAAACGGAGTGGGCTACACAGGAATTCGGGTACGTGGTATCGATGCCACTCGGGTCAATGTTACCATCAACGGAATTCCGTACAACGATTCTGAAAGCCAAGGCACTTTTTGGGTCAATATGCCTGATTTTGCCTCGTCTGTTGAGAGTTTGCAATTGCAACGTGGTGTGGGAACATCTACCAATGGAGCAGGTGCTTTTGGTGCAAGTTTGAATATGCTAACCGATTCGCATTCGAAAAAATCCTCGGGAGAAATTGCCAACTCTTTTGGGAGCTTTAATACTCGGAAGAATACCGTAAAATTGAGTACCGGTTTGATGAATAATCATTTTGAAATTGCAGGTCGATTGTCAACCTTAAAATCAGATGGTTATATAGATAGAGCCAGCTCTGATTTGAAATCCTATTTTCTGCAAGGAACCTATGTTGGCAAAACTACTTTGATAAAAGCACTGGCTTTTGGAGGTGTCGAACGAACCTATCAATCTTGGAACGGGGTCGATGCAGCCACTTTAGGCTCGAACAGAACTTATAATTCGGTGGGTGAGAAATTTGACAATAACGGAGTTTTTGAAGGATTTTATGACAACCAAGTCGATAATTACAATCAAGACCATTATCAGTTTCATTGGAACGAAAAAATTAGCGATACTTGGAGTACTAATCTAGCTTTTCATTACACCAAAGGAAAAGGCTATTATGAAGAATTTGTGGATGATTGGAAATACACAAATGTATTCTTTGTTAATGATTCTCAATTTTCATTCTTAGGACTAAATCCCGTTACTGTTGATGGACAATTGATTACTTCAACCGATTATATCCGAAGAAAATGGTTAGATAATGATTTCTACGGAACCACATTTTCTACAAACTACAAAGCCCAAAAAATAGATTTGATTTTAGGTGGAGGTTGGAATAAATACGAAGGCAATCATTTTGATGAAATTCTTTGGGCTCAATATCCATCAAATAGTCAGTTTGGAGAAGTCTATGATTCCAGTTTTGCAACAAAAACAGATGCTAACTTTTTTGGGAAAATCAATTACCAAATAGCTCATAAATGGAATATTTATGGTGATTTACAAATTCGCACTATTCATTATAAAACCAATAGCATCGAAACAGGAAATGTAAATGATACTTTTAATTTTTTTAATCCAAAAACGGGAATAAATTTTGAAATAAATTCCCAAAACAAATTATATTTTTCTTATGCGAGAGCGAACAGAGAACCCAATAGAACGGATTATAAAAACGGAAATCCAAAACCCGAAAAATTAAATGATTTTGAATTGGGATGGAGAAATGAAAATGAAAAAACACAATTCAACGCCAATGTTTATTATATGAAATACCAAGATCAGTTGGTTTTGACGGGTCAATTAGATAACGTTGGCAATCCAATTAGAAAAAATAGTGGCGATAGCCATCGAATTGGAATTGAAGTGGATGCCCTTTTTAAAATTTCTGATAAATGGATGATTACTCCAAATTTCACTTTAAGTCAAAATAAAAATATAGATTTTATAGCGGATATAAATGGTAATTTAACTGAATTAGGCGATACTAATATTGCTTTTTCTCCCAATTTTATAGCAGGAAATAATATAACTTTTTCGCCCATAGCTCCTTTAAAGTTGAGTTTGCTTTCTAAGTTTGTAGGAAGCCAATACATGAATAATATCGAGGACAAAGCTGGAAAATTAAAAGACTATTTTGTGAATGATTTGAATGCAAGTTATATAATTTCTAAAACATCAATTTTCAAATCAATTGAAATTAATCTTTTGGCAAACAATATTTTCAATGTTGATTATATTTCTAACGGCGCAGATTATGGTGGAGGCTATGTTTATTTTTACCCTCAAGCTGGAGCGAACTTTTTGGTAGGATTGACTTTGAAATTTTAAGATCTACTACTTTATAAAACTTAGAAATCCTGATGCTCGAAGTATCAGGATTTTTTGGTTTAGTTATAAACTCGAATTACATTACCGATTACCTCTACCCGATATTGTTTCATAGTATATTGTTTTCCAGTACATTTTGTTCCTACACATTGTCCAGAAAAAAGACTGTATTCTGCATCATCACAAGAACAAATTGCATTAATTCCTTTTATTGTCATAGTAGAACAAGAACTCAAATTTTGATTTGGACAAGCTGCATCAAAAGCAGTATAACCTGTACCGGTATTGAAAATTATGATTCCTCGAACACCAACT
>CAMAWK010000161.1 GCA_945861915.1 Flavobacterium psychrophilum
CTTGGTTTTTAATCTGTTTTTTTTATTTGTAAAAAAAGAATTTTTTAAAATTAAAAAAATATATCTCATTTTCATAATTCTAAATATATTTAAAAAAAAAAAGTTATTTATCCCTTCAATCTACAAGCCTTTACTTCTCCATCCACCACCACTTCGGTCAATCCCAGTGCAGCAAGGTTTTTTGTAGCTTTGTCCCATTTTTTGCCACTCAATTCAGATTTTATTTTTAGCAGACCAAATTCCATTTGATTACCATTAGCTTGTAAGATAGAAACTAGTAATTTTTCGTCTTCTTCTAGTTGTACTTGTTTTTTCTCTGGTCGCATTTGCGGGAAGAACAGCACTTCCTGAATCGAAGCATTGTTGGTCAAGAACATCATCAAACGGTCCATTCCTATTCCTAAACCAGAAGTAGGTGGCATACCGTACTCCAACGCTCTCAAGAAATCCTCATCAATAGTTCCAGTTGCTTCGTCATCGCCTTTTTCAGCCAAACGCATTTGCTCTTCAAAACGTTCTCTTTGATCAATCGGGTCATTCAATTCAGAGTAGGCATTTGCTACTTCTTTACCACAAACCATTAATTCAAAACGCTCTGTCAGTTCTGGATTGTCACGGTGTTCTTTACAAAGTGGCGACATTTCCTTTGGATAATCGGTAATAAAAGTGGGTTGAACATAATTTCCTTCACATTTTGCTCCGAAAATTTCATCAATCAATTTTCCTTTTCCCATCGTATTGTCAACATCGATTCCCATTCCACGGGCAGCTTCAAATAATTCTGCTTCGCTTTTACCCGAAATATCAAAACCAGTAAAATGTTTGATAGAATCGGTCATCGTCACGCGAGCATAGGGTGCTTTGAAGTTAATTTTATGCTCACCAAAAACTGCTTCGCTCGTTCCATTCACACCAATGGCGCAATGTTCCAATAAATTTTCGGTAAAATCCATCATCCAGTTGTAGTCTTTGTAGGCTACATATATTTCCATTGCCGTAAATTCTGGGTTGTGCGTTCTGTCCATTCCTTCGTTACGGAAGTTTTTCGAAAACTCATACACACCGTCAAAACCACCTACGATTAAACGTTTCAAATATAATTCGTTGGCAATTCGCATATACAATGGAATATCCAAAGAGTTGTGATGCGTGATAAAAGGTCTCGCCGCAGCACCACCCGGAATAGATTGTAAAACCGGTGTTTCAACTTCTAAATACCCCGCATTATTAAAAAATGAACGCATGGCATTAAACAATTTAGTTCTCTTAATAAAAGTCTCTTTTACGTTTTGGTTCACCGTCAAATCTACATAACGCATGCGGTAACGCAATTCAGCATCGTTGAAAGCGTCGTGCACTTTTCCGTCCTCATCTACTTTTGGCAATGGTAAGGGTCGCAAGGTTTTACTCAAAAAAGTAAATTGATCCACCCGAATACATTGTGCACCTACTTTGGTGGTAAACAATTCGCCTTCAATACCAATAAAATCGCCTAAATCGGTCAATTTCTTAAAAATCTGATTGTACATCGTTTTATCCTCTCCCAAACACAACATATCGCGATTCAAATACAATTGAATGCGTCCTTCACTGTCCTGCAATTCAGCAAAACAAGCTTTTCCTTGATCTCTCACACTCATTAATCGCCCAGCAACAATCACGGTTTTACCCTCTTCAAAACTTTCTTTTACTTGCTTTGAAGTATGATTTACAGGAAAAAGATTAGCGGGATAAGGGTTAATGCCCAAATTACGTAAGGATTGTAGTTTCTCTCGACGGATAATTTCTTGTTCGGATAATGCCATTTTATTCAGATTTTTAAGAGTGCAAAGATAGGAAAAGAATGTAGATTTCAGAATGTAGATTTCAGATTTTAGGAGCAAATCGATTCTAAAGGAATAATTTAAAAAATCCGTGACAATCCGTTCGATCTGTATAATCGGTGGCTAATTTTTTTAAAAACTTTACCAACAAAAACTTTGTAACTTTGCTTTTATAAAAAGCGAACGAAATGGGATTGCTTCGTTCCTCGCAATGACTAATGAATAAAACCATTCAACTACAAGATTTAGGACTTCAAGACTACAAAACCACTTGGCAATATCAGGAAGAATTGTTCAAGGGTATTGTCGATTTGAAAATAAAGAACAGGCGAGAAGAAACTCATGTTTCCACGCCTAACTTCCTGCTTTTGGTGGAGCATCCGCACGTTTATACTCTAGGGAAAAGTGGCGATTTCGATCATTTATTACTCTCCGAAAAACAACTCGAAGCCAAAGGAGCGACTTTCTACAAAACTAATCGTGGGGGCGATATTACCTATCACGGACCTGGACAATTTGTGGGTTATCCTATTTTGGATTTAGATAATTTTTTTACCGACATTCATAAATACCTCCGTTTTCTGGAAGAAGCCATCATTTTAACTTTAGCTGAATACGGACTAGAATCGGGAAGGAGCGAGGGCGAAACAGGGGTTTGGTTGGGAGTGGGAACACCGTTTGCTCGTAAAATTTGTGCGATGGGTGTTCGTGCTTCTCGTTGGGTAACCATGCACGGTTTTGCCTTAAATGTGAATGTTGATTTGGGTTATTTTGACAATATTATTCCTTGTGGCATTCGCGGAAAAGCGGTCACTTCTTTAAATGTAGAACTTGGTGTTGTAAAAGTAGACGAAGCCGAAGTAAAAGCAAAAATCCTAAAATATTTTGCACAGTTATTTAAAGCAAAGATTATGGCTGACTGATTGTCTATTGATATTATTTAATCAGTAGCTGCATTTAACCGAAGAGTTGTTTTTATTCTGCAATTCATTTTTCATCATTGAGATATTTATCACAAAAAACACAAGTTAATTTATTTAAGCATCTAACCTTTTTTTAATATTTTTAAGTTGATGTTATTCTTCTGTATTTGAATCTGATTCTGATTCGTCTAATTTTTCAATAGTCTCTTCTTTTTTGTTTTTTGAAAATAGATTTCTTAATTTATTTTTAAAGACACCAAAAAAGCCTAATAATGAAAAGATAATTATCTTTCCAAATTTTGCAATAATTACCAGAATTCCAACTTTTGTTAAAACTTTACCTGCTACCAAACCTCCGATTGTCCATGCTGCAACTTCATCAATCGAACTGTCGAATTCCTCATATTTGTAACCTTTATTGAATTGTACTATGTCAAGAACTTTATTTATATCCTTCTGAACAAGTTGTAGTTCAGACTCTGTTGCAATTGCATTTAAAACTAAAACTCCTTTTCTTCCAAGGATTCTAACATTATAATTCAAAGTATTTATAGGTTCTTTGCCAAACTTAATCTCTTTAGCCCAATGCAAAATTTTCTTATCTCCATCGTAAAATGGTTTGGCTGCCCAGCCAATTATCGTTATTGGTTCAAAACCATCTTTTTTTCTTAATATATTTTCCTCATCTGAATCTTTTTTCATTTGAGTTAATAAATCATCATAATCAATGTCATCTGCATCATCATCTTTCACATATCCAATTTCATCATATTGAATATTAAACACATACCCTTTTTGACTTAACACCCCTTGGTTTTCTGGAAGTAAAAGACCTAGTGTTAAGTTTTCATCGTTTGGATTACCCCATAAATCAACAAGAACTCTTTTGGCTTGAATAGGATTCAAATATTTAAAACCTTTTGGAACATTAATATTTCCTATTCAATTTTTTAATTTTATTACTCCATGTTCATAATTAAATGTTTTCTCAATAGAATCTATTTTTTTTTGAACATTTTCATCTTGTGAAAATGAAATTAAAGTTGAAAAACTTAATAAAAATGACAATCCAGTTTTTATAATTAAATGTTTCATATGTTGCTTAATTTTTTTAATTAATTTATTTTTTTCGAATTTTTTTATTTTACTTATTGACAAGTATTAAAATAAACAATAAAATTTTTTATTATGGGTTTGATAAATCTTACACTTTTTTTTGCTTTTAAAATATATAAATATTCCATTACTAATTATTAAAATGCCTTTTTAATATATAAAAAGTTCTACATCTACAATTTTAAGTGCTCTGGCAACAATCGAAATGTCATTCGGTGGTATATGGTAGTGCCATATTTCCTGATGGCTTCGCGGTGTTCTTGGGTAGGATAGCCTTTGTTTTGTTTCCAGTTATACATCGGGAATTCCTTGTGTATTTGTTTCATATATTCGTCTCTAGACGTTTTGGCTAAAACCGAAGCAGCCGCAATGCTCAAATATTTTGAGTCTCCTTTCACAATACTTTGATTTGGAATCGATTGTAGTAACTCGATTTCAGCTGGAGAGAATTCTTTTCCAAAATTACTTTTCAATCCTAGTTTTGCGTTTAATTTTCGGTTGCCATCTACAATGATAAATTCGGGAATTGGATGTAGTTTCAAAATACATTCTTGCATGCCTTTCATCGAAGCATTCAGGATGTTAATTTCGTCAATTTCGTTAGGAAACAAATGGGTTACAGCAAATGAAACGGCTTCTTTTTCGATAATTGGTTTAAGTTTTTCTCTTACTTTTTCGGTTAATTGTTTGCTATCGTTTAATAGTGCATGTTCAAAATCGGGAGGAAAAATAACTACTGCTGCCGTTACAGGGCCTGCCAAACAACCTCTTCCTGCTTCGTCAGTGCCGGCTTCTATATTAAACGTAGAGAATTTGGATAATAACATTTTTAGGTTTTGAAAAACAAATATGGTGTTTTTTTTGGGAATTTATAATTTACTAATATAGTCACTTTCGACTACTCTATTTTCTTACCGCAGATTCACAGATTTAGTTTGATTTTTACGTACAAATTAAAATTTCAAAGATTTCTGTAAATTTTAAGTCAAAAAATTATGTACAATACAAATAAACATAGATACTACTTAAATCTGCAAATCTGCGGTTTTATTTTTTTGTTTTTCAGCCTTGCTGATTTTTAGCCTGTAAAACCCAAACTATGGACAAGATGTCTATAGTAGTTGATTTTTAGAAAATTATAACGTTTTCGTTAATAACATTCAATCTTATTTAGCAGTCATTATTACAGTATATAATATATTTGTGCTTCAAAAACATTAATTAATTTA
>CAMAWK010000162.1 GCA_945861915.1 Flavobacterium psychrophilum
GAAAAAGCGGTGCATGAAGAATACAAATTCCGGCTTGATCCACACATTTTTCCAAAAAATCTGCATCATTACTAAATTTAACGCCTAATTTTTCCATCACATTGCTCGATCCTGAAATCGATGAAACACCATAATTTCCGTGTTTAGCCACTTTAACTCCTGCTCCAGCGGTTACAAAAGCAGCTAAAGTAGAAATGTTAAATGTGTCTTTTCCATCACCGCCCGTTCCACATGAATCAATGGTGTTGTAATTCGATAAATCGACACGAATACATAATTCCAGCAAAGCTTCTCGAAAACCAGCCAATTCATCAATAGTAATGCTTCGCATCATATAAACGGTCAAAAAAGAGGCAATTTGGCTCGGATTATAGCTGCCATTAGAAATGTTTATCAATACGTTTTTTGCCTCTTCTTTAGAAAGGATTTCGTGATTGATGAGTCTGTTTAATATTGTTTTCATTTATTTTTTTGTGTTGCGTAGAGACCGTTGCATCGCAACGTCTGAATTTGAATCTGTAAACATTCGTTGCTATGTCAATTTTAATTACGTTTTGTAGGAGACGTTGCATTGCAACGTCTCTACGATTTTAACCAATTTTCCAAAATTTTTTTCCCGTTAGGTGTCAACACACTTTCTGGATGAAATTGTACCCCGCGAACATCCAATGTTTTGTGTCGCAAAGACATTACTTGACCATTTTCGTCGAATGATGTTGCTTCTAACGAATCAGGTAAATCAGCATCAACAACCCACGAATGATAGCGACCTACTTCAAATTCGTTGCCTAAACCTTCAAACAATTCTTCGTCGTTTACCACTGTTTTAACCATAGAAGAAACTCCATGATAGACTTTATCAAGATTGGAAAGTGTGCCGCCAAAAACTTCGCCTATCGCTTGTTGCCCTAAACAAACACCCAAAATGCTTTTGGTAGGCGCATATTTAGCAATTATTGCTTTCAATAATCCCGCCTCATCAGGAATTCCAGGTCCAGGTGAAAGTAATATTTTATCGAAATGGGATATTTCATCCAAATTAAATTCGTCGTTTCGGTAAACGGTAACTTCACAATCTAAATCTTCCAGATAATGCACCAAATTATAAGTGAAACTATCGTAATTGTCTATGACTAGTATTTTTTTCATTTTTTTCCTCCCCCAACCCCTCCGAAGGAGGGGGGTACCTATTGGGGTAAATAGGGTTTTTAATTATTAAACTTTTTAAGTTAAATTTTCTAGTATCGGCTCCCTCCCCTTTGGGGAGGGCTGGGGTGGGGATTTAAATTAACTCTGCTAAATCCAACGCTTTATTCAACGCCAATAATTTATTATACACTTCTTGCATTTCGCTTTCTTCGTCCGAATCGGCTACAATTCCTGCTCCAGCCTGACAATGCAACTGGTGATTTTTACTCAAAAAAGTCCGAATCATAATGGCGTGGTTAAAATTACCTTCAAAATCCATAAATCCAATGGCGCCACCATAGAAATTACGGTTTGTTTTTTCGTAATCTTCTATGAGTTGCATCGCTCTGTGTTTGGGTGCGCCACTCAAAGTTCCTGCTGGGAAAGTATCTGCTACTACTTGCATGGTCGTAGCATTTTCATGCAAATGACCTGTAACTTTGGAAACCAAATGAATGACATGCGAGAAAAACTGAATTTCACGATATTTTTCTACGTTTACTTGATGTCCGTGACGACTCAAATCATTTCTAGCCAAATCTACCAACATCACATGTTCGCTATTTTCTTTTTTGTCTTCGGATAATTTTTTGGCAAGAATAGCATCTTTTTCATCATCGCCAGTTCGTCTGAAAGTACCAGCAATTGGGTGAATTTCGGCTTTGCGGTTTTTTACAATAATTTGTGCTTCGGGTGATGAACCAAAAATCTTGAAATCTCCATAGTCAAAAAAGAATAAATACGGCGACGGATTGATGCTTCGCAAGGCTCTATAAACATTAAACTCATCTCCTTTAAAACCTTGTGTAAATCGTCTGGATAAAACCAATTGAAATACATCACCTCGATAGCAATGTTTTTTGGCTAAAGCCACATTGTGCTTAAATTCTTCATCAGTTAGATTAGAAAATCCTTCGCCGTTTTTTGTGAATGTATAGGACGCAATATTTCTAGATTGTATCAACTGTTCTATTTCGGAAATATTATTTTTTCCGTCGATGCTATGACAAAAAATATAAGCTTCGTTTTTGAAATGATTAATGGCAATTATGTTTTGATAAACTGCATAATAAACATCTGGAATAGTGGTGTTGTTGTCTTTTTTGGCTATCGTTACTTTTTCAAAATAACGAACTGCATCATACGAAATGTAACCAAAAAGACCATTGTTGATAAATTTGAAATTGGTTTTTTCAGATGAAAATTGCCCAGAAAAATCTTGAATAATTTGCGGAATATCGGTTTTAGAATCAATCGAAGTGTTTTCTAAGATACCATCTGGAAAGCTTTTACAAATCGTTTCGTTTTCGATTTTTATTGAAGCAATTGGGTTGCAACAGATGTACGAAAAACTATTATCGTTCCCGTGATAATCGCTACTTTCAAGTAACAAACTATTGGGGAATTTATCCCTTATTTTAAAATAGATACTTACTGGAGTAATCGTATCGGCCAATATTTGTTTGTAATGAGTTTGTAATTTATAATTCTTCATAAGTTTCATTTCTTTTTGGGCTAGGAATTAAAAAAGGCTTGTCGTGATGACAAGCCTTTTTTATTTATAGATACTACTATAGGAGCTTAGTTCACGACTATTGACGTAAATTGTTCCACCACCAAGTATTTGCTATTCTAATTTTCATGTGACAAATATATAAATCAAATTTGACTATACAAATAAAAACGCTAAAAAATAAAACTGTTTTTTCTGTTTTAAAAACCAAAAGCCTCAACAATTTCTTGTCAAGGCTTTTGATTTTGATTCTTGGTTTGAATTAGAATTTCAAACTCACTTTTAATTCAAATTCATCTGAAATGGCTTTGTCACCAAGGCTGTCAAAAAATGATTTTGAACCATATTTAATGTCATAAGAAGTTCTATTTACAACAAGAGTTGTTGTTGCTGCGTTTTTACCCACTGTTAAATCAAAAGTAACCGGTTTTGTAATTCCTTTGATTGTTAAATCGGCAGTAATTACATAAAGACCAGCTGTTTTTGGAGTGATTTTTTTAAATACTAAAGTAGCAGTTGGAAATTTTTCTGTTCCAAAAAAGTCATCAGCTTTTAAATGTCCGTCTAATTTGTCTTTGTATTCTCCTGTTAAATCAGTAGCTGTCAGCGTTGTCATGTTTACTGTAAAACTTCCAGCATTTAATTTGCTTTTTTTGAAAGCCACATACCCGTCTTTAAAATTTACGGTTCCGTTGTGTTGACCAGTTACTTTTTTTCCAGTCCATTCGATTTTGCTTTTTGCAACGTCAATTTTTTTGATTTGAGCGTTTACAGTTACCGTACTTACAAGTACTACTAATGCTAATGCAATTGATTTTAAATTTTTCATGGTGTTAATTTTGATTGTTTATAAATAATTAAAGTGTGATAAATAATTCTTCGTTTGATTTTCTAACTTTTTTATTGAATTGATTTGGATCCTCTTCGTGTCTGTAGCCAATAGTTGCCATTAAGGAAGCATTTAATCCTAATTGATTTAGTCCTAAAATTTCATTGACTTTTTCAGGAACAAACCCCTCCATTGGAGTAGAATCTATTTTCAATTCAGCAGCGGCATTTAATAAATTACCTAAGGCTAAATAAGTTTGTTTGGCTGTCCAAATCTTGAATTCCTCAGGACTTAGTTTCAATAAAACTGATTTCATATAATCGCCATAGCCTTTCATAGTCCCAGCAGGAAGATTTCTGGTTTCACAAATTACATCTAAATAAAGATCAATTTTTTCTTCGGAAACAGCTATTTCATTAGCGAAAACTATAATATGGGAAGCATCTACTACTTGAGATTGACCCCAAGAAGCGGGCTGTAATTGAGCTCTTAATTCTGGATTTTCGACAATAATTATTTGGTAAGGTTGCAAACCGTATGAAGATGAACTCAAACGAATGGCTTCTTTTAACGTGTCTAAATCTTCGTTGCTAATTTTTTTTGTGGAGTCAAATTTTTTTGTTGCGTATCTCCAATTTTGATTCTCAATAAATGTGCTCATTTTTTTATGTTTAATTTCTATATTTTTCTAATAAGGTATTCAATGTTTCTAATTCTTCTGGATTTAAATTTTGAGCAAATAATTTTTCATGTTCAATAATTTTTGAGTCTAATGTTTTCAGAACTTCTAATCCTTTGGCTGTTATAGAGACTTCTATCTTTCTTCTATTTTCTGAGCAAACTTCTCTAGTAACCAACTCTTTAAGCAGTAATTTATCAACCAATCGGGTTGTATTACTAGTTTTTGCAATCATCCGCTCTTGAATTAAACACATGTTTGCAGGATTTCCTTTCTGGCCACGAAGTATTCTTAGTACATTATACTGTTCGCTAGAAATATCATATGGCTTTACAATTTCGTTAAAAGAATCGCCCAAAACGTTTTGAGTGTAAGCAATATTTAGAATAATTTTTTTCGAAATTTCTAAAGGAACAGTTGATTTTATAATTTCTTCGATTTTCATTATTAACGCAATAATTTTTATTTGTCGGTACAAATCTAGTAAATAAATTATTTGTATATACAAATATTATATTTTTATTTTTAAAAACTAATTTGATTCTGCCAGTTTATTCTGTTTTTAAAGGAAAATACTAGAAATGAAATTCGTATTTTTATGAATATTTCTGTACAAAAAACAAAATTTCTTATTCCATGATTTAGTAAAACAGATGAGATTATCTTTGTTTATTACTATTCAAAATAGTAAATTCCGTTTTTTGTTGTGATTTATTTGATGATTTCGTAATTCACTGTAATTTTGTTTATGCGAAAACGTTTTCTTAAAATTATTATCTAAATCGGTATTGCAATCGTTTTTGTTTTTAAAAACATTGTATTTTTACAAAAAACAAAAGTTAT
>CAMAWK010000163.1 GCA_945861915.1 Flavobacterium psychrophilum
GCTTGTTTCCAATCAGTAGGAACATTCAATACAACAACTTGTCAGTGGAATATTGTTGGTGAACTACCAGCACAGCCAACAGAATTGGCTTGTTACCAATCAGTAGGAACATTCAATACAGGAACTTGTCAGTGGAACATCGTTGGTGAACAACCAGTACAACCAACAGAATTGGCTTGTTACCAATCAGTAGGTGAATTTAATACAACAACTTGTCAGTGGGATATTGTTGGTGAACAACCAGTACAACCAACAGAATTAGCTTGTTATCAATCAGTTGGAACATTCAATACAACAACTTGTCAATGGAACATCGTTGGTGAACAACCAGCACAACTAACAGAATTAGCTTGTTATCAATCAGTTGGAACATTCAATACAACAACTTGTCAGTGGAATATCGTTGGTGAACAACCAGCACAACCAGTACAAGTTAACTGTTGGGATGAATATGTATTTGATTCAGGAGAAAATTGTTCTTGGATTAATATTGGAATTCAGCCTAGTACACCAATGACGCAAGGAACACAAACCTTTAATCCAGGAGCAACAGTTTCAAATTTAGTTGCTGTAGGAAGTAATATTAAATGGTATACTCAAGCAAACGGAGGAATTGCTTTAGAAGCAAACGCTATTTTAACACAAGGAACGTATTATGTATCTCAAACCATAAATGGTTGTGAAAGTCAGAGAGTTTCTGTTGGAGTTAGTTTGTTCTCGGTATTATGTTCTGGAGCTACAGTTGCAGATTTAGTTGTCTCTGGAGGAATTAATGTTCGTTGGTATACTTCTTTGTCAGCTACCACATCGCTTAGTTCAACTACTCAACTGTCATCAAGAGTTTATTATTTTAACCAAACAATAGAAGGAATTCAAACGACTAAAATTCCTGTATCAGTAACAATAGATTTGATTTCAAATGCAACATCTATTTCTGGAGCTTTTGGAACAATTTGTTATGATTCATCTAAAATACTTAGTTTAAATGCGACGAATGTAAGAGGAGCCATTCAGTGGTTTTCAGCATCATCATTGACTGGACCATTTATGCCAATTTCTGAAGCAAACGCTGTAGTTTTAAACACAGGAAACTTAACAGCTACCACTCATTACAACGCTGTGGTAACTAATGGAGTTTGTCCTTCAAGAACGACAGCTACAGTAACTGTTACAGTTCGTTCACAATCAATTGCAGGAACTATTTCAGGAGGTGGAGCAGCTGCAGTTTGTGCGGGTACAAATAGTACTGTTTTAACATTGAATGGTCAACTAGGAACTATTTTATGGCAATCATCCACTAATAATGTTGATTTTGCAACCATTAATCCAACTATTACCGCTACTTCATTAACAGCTATTAACTTAACAACTACAACTTATTACAGAGTTTTAGCTACAAATGGTGAAGGATGTACTCCTGCAACAAGTAATTCAGTTGTTGTTGCTGTAAATCCAATACCTCAATCTGGAATTATTACAGGAACAAGCTTGATTGCTTACAACACAAGAGCTACAATGCAAGTTACTGGATTTGAAGTTGATTCAACATTGAGATGGCAGTATGGTTCTACTCAAACTGGAATTTATTTCAATGGGGGACAAGTTAATAATACAACTACATATACCACTTCTAGGTTGACAAGAGATTATTATTATAGAGTAATCGTAACCAAAGACGGATGCTCAAGTACTTCTGCACCATTTTTGGTAGATGTTAGTTCTTCTGTAAAATTGGGAGCAAATACTAGCAGTACTCTATTCGAAGTAAAAGCCTATCCAAACCCATCATCATCTGAGTTCACAATCGAAACTTCTGCTAAAGGAGCAATGAGCGTGCAAGTGTATGATATGGCAGGGCGTTTGGTTGAAAGTTCAACTTCATCTCAAGTTGGTTCAAGATTAGCTGCTGGCACTTACAATCTAATTGTAAACCAAGGAGCAAATTCGAAATCAGTTCGTGTTATAAAACAATAACGTTTTAGACGAAAGCCTTAAATAAAAAAAGGGACAAGATTTAATTCTTGTCCCTTTTTTATTTTGTAAAAACAGACTATATCCCCAAAAAATTACTGGGTGTAATTTGCATTAATTCGGCTTTAATTTCTGCGGATACAGCAAGTGTTCCTATAAATTCGTGAATTGAATTTTTTGTAATCGCCTCATTTGTTCTTGTCAATCCTTTTAAAGCCTCATACGGATTTGGATAGCCTTCACGGCGCAATATGGTTTGAATGGCTTCTGCAACTACCGCCCAGTTTTTTTCTAAATCTTCTTCAAATTTTGGTTCGTTCAATAGGAGTTTATTCAACCCTTTTAATGTGGCTTCAAAAGCAATTAAAGTATGACCAATTGGCACACCAATATTTCTTAAAACCGTACTATCGGTTAAATCACGTTGCAATCGTGAAACAGGTAATTTAGCCGAAAGATGCTCGAAAATAGCATTGGCAATACCTAAATTTCCTTCCGAGTTTTCAAAATCAATTGGGTTTACTTTGTGAGGCATGGCAGAGGAACCTATTTCTCCTGCTTTGATTTTTTGTTTGAAATAGTCCATGGAAACATAAGTCCAAATATCTCGGTCTAAGTCTATTATAATGGTATTTATTCTTTTTAGCGCATCAAAAAATGCGGAAAAATGATCGTAATGCTCGATTTGTGTAGTAGGGAAGGAGTGATGTAGTCCGAGATTTTCCTCTACGAAAGTGCTTCCAAATTTTCTCCAATCTATTTGTGGATAGGCAACATGGTGCGCGTTGTAATTTCCAGTTGCTCCACCAAATTTAGCCGCAAAAGGAATGTTAAACAGTAATCGCATTTGTTCTTCTAAACGTTCCACAAAAACACCAATTTCTTTTCCCAAACGAGTAGGTGAGGCAGGCTGACCGTGTGTTCTTGCTAGCATTGGAATGTCTTTCCATTCCATACTCAATTCTTTTAACTTTGAAATCAACCCAATTAACGACGGCATATAGACTTTTTCAAAAGCCTCTTTAGTCGAAAGCGGAATCGCCGTATTATTGATGTCCTGTGAGGTTAAACCAAAGTGAATGAACTCTTTGTGTGTTGATAAACCCAATTTTTCGAAAGCCTCTTTTATAAAATATTCTACCGCTTTCACATCGTGATTAGTCACTTTTTCGGTTTCTTTTATCCAAAGTGCATTTTCGGTTGAGAAGTTTTTATAAATGTTTCGTAAATCTTCAAAAACATTTGGATTTACATCCTTTAACTGAGGTAATGGGATTTCGCAAAGTGCAATAAAGTATTCAACTTCAACTAATACTCGGTATTTGATTAACGCTTCTTCGGAAAAATAGTTGGAAAGAGAACTCGTTTTACTTCTATATCGACCGTCAATTGGCGATACAGCGTTTAATTCGTTTAAGATTGTCATTTTTGCTGTTTTTTTGAAAGCGCAAAGATAACAGATTTAAGACATTAGATTTCAGATTTCAGATTGAAATGTTGCAATTGTTATTTTAATTTTTCTAATTCTTTTTGAACAATTTGCATTCCTTTTGATCCTGTGGTGGCAATAATTTTGATGTTTTTGGGCAGATTTTCTATTGTAGCTGGATTGGGGTCAATATAATAAATAGGAATATTTTCTTGGGCATAATGCATTAAACTTGCTGCAGGATATACTTGTAATGAAGTGCCAATGATAATGAGAACATCCGCTTTTTGAACGATATTTACAGCCTCTTCTAAAGCAGGTACTTCCTCGCCAAACCAAACAATATGGGGTCGCAATTGGTTTCCTTTTTCATCCAAATCTCCAAGATTTAAATCATCATTCCAATCTAAAATGTAATTGCTGTCTTTTGTACTGCGAACTTTAAGTAATTCTCCATGTAAATGCAAAACCGCAGTGCTTCCTGATTTTTCGTGAAGATTATCTACATTTTGGGTAATGATATTGACTTGAAAATCATGTTCTAATTGGGCTACAATTTGATGTCCTAGATTCGGTTGTACTTTGTGTAATTGTCGGCGTCTTTGATTGTAAAAGTCAAGAACTAATTCGGGGTTTTTATACCAACCTTCTGGCGTGGCTACATCCATAACATTGTGTCCTTCCCAAAGTCCGTCCGCATCTCGAAAGGTTTTAATGCCACTTTCGGCACTAATTCCTGCTCCAGATAAAACCACTATTTTTTTTGCAAAATGGGTTGACATTTACGTTTAGTTTTTAAAATGGAAAATCAAAAATTTAAAAAAAGACATACTATTTGATAATCGCTGAACAAGCTACTCTAGCACCTGCATTCCCCGCAGGCTGCGAAACAAAATCATCCGCACCCGCATGAACAATTATGCCTTTTCCTAAAATATTTTTTGTTGAATCTTCACAACCAATGCACCATTCAGAAGTGTTTAAGCTAATACTCCCATTTCCATTTTCATCGGCTACAAAATTGCCTATATCGCCTTTGTGATGTTCTGCATCACCCCATTTTCCATGTTTTTTGAAAGTGGGATTCCAATGTCCACCAGCTGAGCTTCCATCTGCAGCCGAACAATCTGATTTTTCGTGAATGTGTATCGCGTGAATACCTGGTTTAAGTCCAGTTATTTTTGCATTAAAATGTACTTGACCTTTTTTTTCAATAAAAGTAACATTTCCCGAAACGGAGCTACTGCTTTTGGGTTCTAAAGTAATTTCTAATTTTTTAGAATTACTAGAAGTAATGCTTTTACAACCAAAAATTATAATTACTAAAATTACAAATGAGACTATTATTTTTTTCATGATTTAAATGTTTTTTCAGAAGTAAAGTTAACTATAAAAACAAGAGTGTATTATAAATAATATTTACTTTGTTTTTTCTCCAACAAAATACTGGTTCTGAGATTTGAATAAAACATTGAAAGTGGTTAGGCTTCCGTAAATTCGGGTAATGTATTGTTGTAATTCTATTTTTTCAATTTCCTCTATTTTTGAAGCATTTATTTTTTGCTCCATCACTCGAATTCGATCACGAACCATCACTATTTTGTGAAAAAAAGTATCAATTGGAATTTC
>CAMAWK010000164.1 GCA_945861915.1 Flavobacterium psychrophilum
ATAATAATTTTTGAATCTGCCTGTATTGTAATTGATTTAACTTGACCGTCTGCTCCTGATTCTACAATAAAATCAGTATCTAAACTTCCGTAAGAGGACAATCGAGCGATGCTATTTCTTGAAGTGCCATTATAATCAGTGAATGATCCACCAATTAAAATACTCCCATCCGATTTTAGGTTAACCGCAAAAACAGTATCATCTGCTCCTGTACCTACGTTAAATCCTGAATCTAAGCTACCGTTATCATTTAATCGTGCTATTCTATTTATAGAAGTAGCATTATACGAAGTAAAAGCACCTGCGATCAAAACTTTTCCGTCCGATTGAATATTGATTGAATGTACAATTCCATTCGCTCCAGAACCAACACTAAAACCTGTATCTACTCCTCCATTAGCTAATAAACGAGCTATTCTGGTTCTAGAAGTACCATTAAATGTAGTGAAATTTCCTCCTACAATAATTTTTCCGTCTGACTGAACTGCCAATGAATATATAATACTATTTGCAGCTGTACCAACAACAAATGCTGTGTCTAAAGTACCGTCAGCATTTAAACGTGCTAGTCTATTTCTTGCTGTCCCATTATAAGTTGTAAAATTACCACCTATCAAAATTTTATCATCTGACTGTAGTATCAAAGAATAAATAATTGCATTTGCACCAGTCCCAACAGTAAAAGTAGTATCTAAACTACCGTCAGTATTTAATCGTGCAATTCTGCTAATTGTAGTACCATCAAAAGAAGTAAAACTTCCCGCAATGATAATTTTACCATCAGATTGAATTGCCAAAGAATTTATTGCATTATTTGCTCCAGTTCCCGAATCAAAACTAGTATCTAAGCTTCCGTCAACATTTAATCGTGCAATATAATTAGTAGAAACACTATTGTAACTGGTAAAACTTCCTGCAATCAGGATTTTCCCATCGGATTGAATTGCCGAACAATTTACATCGCTATTTGCTCCGTCACCATTACCAAATCCTATATCAATCGGATTAAATGTTGTATCTAACGAGGCATTTTGAGCAAATGAACTTACAACAGCAAAAAAAAGCATAAATAAAAAGAAAATCTTTTTCATGTTTTTATATTTTAATGTACTGCTTACTCTATTCGGTTTTCGGCTAACCCGTATTTTGGAGTATTAAAATTTTATTAAACTAATTATTTTAACAGTTTCAAAACTAATTCAAAATACCGATTAAAAACAAATAAAATCGATAAAATGCACATTATTAATAAAAAATGATTATTTTATGCAGAATAATAATATATAAATATCAATAAAAAAGGGACAAGAATTGAATCTTGTCCCTTTTTGTATAAAATTATATTTCTTTGCGCCTTAGCGGTAAAGCAAAAAACTACCTCGAATAATTCGGAGCTTCTTTAGTAATGGTTACATTATGAGGATGGCTTTCGTTGATTCCGCTGGCAGTTATGCGAACAAAACGTCCTGTTTCCTGCAAGGTCGGTATGTCTTTAGAACCACAATAGCCCATCCCTGCTCGAAGTCCGCCAATGAATTGTTGCATGCTTTCGTTCAATTCTCCTTTGTAAGGCACCCGACCTACAATTCCTTCGGGAACTAACTTCTTGACATCGTCCTCCACATCCTGAAAATACCGATCTTTTGATCCTTCTTGCATCGCCTCTACAGACCCCATACCACGATAGGATTTGAATTTTCTTCCTTCAAAAATGATAGTTTCACCCGGCGATTCTTTGGTTCCAGCCAAAAGCGAACCAAGCATCACACAATCGGCTCCAGCAGCAATCGCTTTTGGAATATCCCCTGTATAACGAATTCCACCATCGGCAATCACTGGAACACCCGTTCCTTTGATAGCTGCTGCTACTTCGAGCACGGCAGAAAACTGAGGAAAACCAACTCCTGCTACGATTCGAGTAGTACAAATAGAACCTGGACCAATACCGACTTTTACGCCATCGGCACCATTTTCTACCAAGTATTTTGCAGCTTCGGGCGTGGCAATATTACCTACTATAACATCAATTTTTGGAAATTTTGATTTGACTTCTTTCAATACATTTACAACTCCTTGTGTATGACCGTGAGCGGTATCGATTATAATTGCATCCACTCCTGCTTTTACCAAAGCTTCGGCGCGTTGTACCGCATCTCCGGTAACTCCAATTGCCGCAGCGACTCTCAAACGACCATAAATATCTTTGTTAGCAATGGGTTTTTGTGTCAGTTTGGTAATATCTCTAAAAGTGATTAGCCCAACCAATTTATAATCGGCATTCACTACCGGAAGTTTCTCGATTTTATATCCTTGCAAAACCACTTCTGCTTGTTCCAATGAAGTACCTTCGGCAACCGTTATCAAGTTTTGAGTCGTCATTACCTCAACAATAGGTCTCGCATTATTTTTCTCGAAACGCAAATCGCGGTTGGTTACAATTCCTTTAAGGGTTCGATTTTCATCTACAATAGGAATACCACCAATACCAAACTCTTTCATGGCATTTTTGGCATCAGCCACGTTGGATGTAAGCGGTAAAGTCACTGGATCGATAATCATTCCCGACTCGGCACGTTTTACTTTTCGAACCTTCGTTGCCTGTTGTTCGATAGTCATGTTTTTATGCAAAACCCCAATTCCACCTTCTTGAGCCATAGCAATTGCCATCGCACTTTCGGTTACTGTATCCATAGCAGCAGACACAATAGGAACATTGAGCGTTATATTTCTTGAAAATTTAGATTGAATACTCACTTCGCGAGGAAGCACGTTAGAATAATTTGGAACTAATAATACATCATCGTATGTAAGCCCTTCGCCGATAATCTTAGTGTTGTGTGCGATCATTGCAATTTGTAGTTAAATTGCCTGCAAATATAGAGAAAAGTTAGAAGTTAGAAGTCAATAGTGGGAAGTTTTTTTAATAGGCTGCTTCTTTGTCGGCAAAAATTAAATTGAGTCCAAATTGAAAAGAAAGGCTATTCGCTTTGCTTATATCTCGATATTCAAGCAAATTACCAGCTAGAAAATAAAAATTAATTTTGCTTAATTGGGTTGATAACCCAAATCCGATATTACTACTCGAAAAAGAATCTAAAGTATAAGTCGCTTTTATTTCTAAAGCATCTAAAACTCTTTTTCTATAAAAAGCCGTTAATGCCATCAAAGGAATTCGCGGTGTTGACATGGCAAAAAACTGCGCTCCTATAGAATTATTATAGCCCATTTCATTTCCTGTACAATTACAATCTGAATCATCCCTCTCGCCAAAAGAATATTGATAGGATGAATTTAATTTTACAGGACGCCAACTAGTGTATTTTTTTCTATGAATAATATAGGGAATATCTTCTTTAAACTTATCGCTAAAATTCAAAGTCGTAAGGCTTGGATTTATAAAATCAGGTTGTAAACCATCTTGAACAAAAACGCCATTGTAGCTATAATTCTCGACTTGTTTGGAATGAGTAATAAATCCAATATCCGAAATACTGGCTGTAATTTGAATATTTTCTTTGGGATAATAAGTCAAACCCAGATCAAAACCCAATCCGAGATTGCCACCCAAAAGCGTTTTGCTTAGAATATCACTCCCTGCATTGCCTGTATAATCTTTGGTATAGTTGGTAAATCCTGCAATATTTATATTTACATTCGAAGAAATGATTTGTTTATAAAACTGATTTTCAGCTGGAACTGTATACAAATAACCCGAGTTTTTAGTGGAGGAAACATTAAAAATACTCGAATAAATTTTTCCTCTAGCTCCCACTATCAGTTTTTCGTTTACTTTTTTATTCAGTCCAAAATGGAATACTGAAAGCAATTCGCCTCGTAGATTCAAATCTCCCAAATTATAAACTTTTCCCAGATAATCTCGATTTCCGTACAACGCCAATGACAAATAATCTTTTGGCAGATAAAGTAGCAAATCAAGTTCTTGATACATTCCAAAAGAAACATAAACAGGATTATACTCGCCATTGGTTTTAAAACCGCCATTAAAAATTTCTATTTGTTGATTAATGGCAATTTTATCATTTCGCGAAATAGACGATACTACATTTTGGAGTTTTGTACTAAAATCTATCCCGTCATCTGCAAATAAATCATAAGCCGAAAATCCGCTTGAGCCAACATTTGCAGAAATTCCAGAAAGCAAAGGAACGCCAAGATACCAATTGTACTTAAAATCAGCACCAGGATTGGTCATCAGTGTTTGAGGAATGGTTGTGAAATTATAAAGCAGTTGCTTGTTTTGTGAAAAGCAATTTATAGTGAGAAAAACAAAAAAGATAACAGCTAATTTTTTCATTCTATTTTAAAATAGCCTGTAACATTAGAACGTAATTTTAGGCTTCCGGGACTCGTTTCTGTTAATAGAGTTCCTGGTTGCAAGCGAATAGTAAAAGACATTTTTCTGGTGCTGGTTAAAACCGCTAAATTGGTCTCAAAAACCTCTGTTTTGAGCACTAATTTTTCTACACCAGAATAGGCAGGAACTGGAATAGTAACAGTGTAAAGTGGAGAATCTACCTCGTCGAGCAAAACCAAATCAACAACAAAATCTCTATTTATTGTGTTGTTAATTTCAAACAGAAATTCAATTTTAGTTAGATTATTTTTAAAAAAACTATCGGCAAACAAGTCAAAATTAGGGACATCCTCAAACTGGGTTTCTTCAATTCCTCCCGACACAAACTCATTGGCTTGTATCTCAAAAGCAGCTAAATTTGAAACAATCACAGGTTGAATTGACACATTTTCGGTTTGATCAAAATCCAAATCACTGGAACAGGAAAAAACAAAAAAAGTGAGGATTAGTATGGAAACGATTTTATTCATAAAATAGAGAATGGTAAGTATTTATTTCAAACGAGACTTTTTGAAATTTATTTTTTAATGAAATTCTCCAAACAACTTGGACGCTTCGTTGTAACTGCTTTCAAAAGCCATCGGACTGATGTTTGTATTCTCGTTTTTAGAAGTAAAAAAAGACAACAATTTTTCCGTTGGCATATT
>CAMAWK010000165.1 GCA_945861915.1 Flavobacterium psychrophilum
GCTTCTGACAATGCTAAATTTCTAGAGGTTTATTTTTAATAAAATATTAATTTGAATAATAAATAAATATGGTGAAAAATAAATCAAGAATAATAAAAAGGGGTGTTGGAATATTAATTCTAATATGTATTCTAAATCCAGAAATATCAACCGCACAAAAATCAGCAGTAAAACCCAATGTTATTATAATATATACAGATGACCAAGGAACTATTGATGCTAATTGCTATGGGGCAAAAGACCTATATACCCCCAATATCGACAGATTGGCAGATTCAGGAGTCCGGTTTACTCAATTTTATGCTGCAGCTGCTATATGTTCGCCATCAAGGGCTGCTTTGTTAACCGGTAAAACCCCCTTTAAGGCAGGATTACCAGGCAATGCCCCTGCAATAAGAGGTGAGGCTGGATTGCCGACAGAACAAATTACCATTGCAGAGACACTAAAAAAAAACGGATATAAAACCGGCCACATTGGGAAATGGCATTTAGGGTACAGCGACGAAACCATGCCTTTAGCTCAAGGCTTTGATTATTCATTTGGTCACATGAGTGGCTGTATTGATAATTATTCGCATTTTTTCTATTGGGAGGGAGCTAATAGACATGACCTATGGGAAAACGGAAAAGAAGTATGGATGGAAGGTGAATATTTTCAAGATGTTATGGCAAGCAAGGCAGAAAAGTTTATTACAGAAAACAAGGACCAGAGCTTTTTCCTTTATTATGCTTTAAACCTTCCTCATTATCCGTTGCAGGCATCGAAAAAATGGAGAGAATATTATAAAAATTTAGAAAGTCCTAGAGACAAGTATGCCGCTTGTATTTCCACTCTTGATGAGCGAATTGGGTTGCTTCTAGATCAACTGGACGAATTAAATATTCGAGAGAATACCATCGTTATTTTTCAGTCGGATCACGGGCATTCAATGGAGCAACGGACTTTTTCTGGTGGTGGAAATTCTGGAATTTATCGGGGTGCCAAGTTTTCTTTTTTTGAAGGCGGCATTAGAGTACCGTCAATTATAAGCTGGCCCTCTAAAATTAAGAAGAATGAGGTGGTAGATGAGATGGCGGTTAATGTAGATTGGTTTCCTAGTATACTTGATTTGTGTAAAATAGGGTATGATAAAGATGATTTTGAAGGGAAAAGTCTTGTGGATGTAATTTATAAAAAGAAAAAAACGCCACATGAAGTCTTCTGGTGGTATGATAATGCAAACCGATGGGCGGTTCGAAAAGGAGATTGGAAGTTGTTGAAAAACCCCATCGATCCATCACAAAAAACCCCAATAGAAACTACAAATTCATTTTATCTGGTTAACATTAGAAATAATCCAAAGGAATCTGAAAACGTAGCAGCTAAATATCCTGAGAAAGTGGAGGAATTAAATAATGAATTTAATTCTTGGAATAAAAGTGTTAAAAAATAGAATTTACAGAAGCTATTAATCGAAAATTAATAATTAATTAATGAATGGATAGTTTATTTGTACAATAAAAATTAAAAACTATTAATAATCTAAATTTAAAAAAAATGAAAAAATTACTATTGATTGCATTATTAGGTTTGTCTTTTGCGGGTAACGCTCAAACTGAAATTGATTTAGGCGCTAAAAAAGTTTCAGAGAGCATGACTAATGTCATGACTTTATCTTCAGAAGAAGCAAATCAGGTATATGATCTTGTGTCTAAGAGAAACAAAGATAAAAAAGCTTTAAAAGAAAAGTTTGGAGATGATGTAGAGGGTTTTAAAGTTGAGGGAAAAGAAGTGGAAATACAATTCAATAAAGACGTGAAGGCTTTAGTTGGAAATGAAAAATGGAAAATCTTGGCTGATTTTAAAAAAGCAGAGAATGAAGCAAAAGCTAAAAACTAATATTTTTTTTTAATTCAATTCAAAAAGTCACCATTTAGGTGACTTTTTTTACCTTAAAAATCAAAAATATTTTTCATCAAATAACCCGTTGGGTATAATTAATAAATGGTGTCAAGTAATTAACTTTCAGGGTTAAAATTAAACCCAATTAGAAATTAAATGTCAGTCTGAGCTTGTCGAAGAAAAAAAAATAGACACTTCGACAAGCTCAGTGTGACAAATTGCAATAAATTAAGCATGAAATATAATTACACCCAACGGGTTCAAACAATAAAATAATATGTTACGAATTAAAACCAACTTTTGTTTTTTATTTTTTCTATTCGCTTGTACATTTTGTAATCGGTCTCTGGCACAAGAGACTTACAAGCCTGTTTTTAATCCAATAAAAGGTTTTGTAAACGAAACCGAAAAACCATATAGGGACGAACTTTGCCTGAGCGGAAAATGGCAGTTTATGCCAGTTTACGAAACCGATATGGCAAAATTCGTAAAGCCAGTCTCATTTAATTGGGACGCAGTTCCTTTAAAAGTACCCTCGCCGTGGAATGTAAATGCCTATACCAATGGCGAAGGCGGCGACTTTAACACTTTTCCTTCCTATCCAAAAACGTGGGAAAAAGCACAAATGGGTTGGATGAGAAAAGAGTTTGTTTTACCCGAAAATTGGATAGGAAAGCGTAAAAAACTTCATTTTGAAGCCATAGCCGGGTTTGCCAAAATTTATGTAAACGGGCAGTTTGTGGGTGAATACATTGATTTGTTTTTCCCACGAGAATTCGATGTTACCCCTTTTCTGAAAAAAGGAACCAATGAAGTGATGGTTGGTGTAGCCAAAGCCAGTTTAACGGATGTTCCGGGGAAATATGGCTACCGTAATTATGTGGCCGGCTCGAGGTGGGGACAGCACATTGCCGGTATCTGGCAGGATGTTTCATTGATTGCTGTGCCTGAATTGGCAATTACCAATGTGTTTGTGCAACCCAACGTCCAAAAAGACACATTGGCTTTTTCAGTAAGTATTAAAAATAACTCGGCTAAAAAACAATCGTTTACCATCAATGCTTCAGTCAAAAACTGGGTAAAACCCACAACAAGCGATATCAACCTATTGCCTTTAGATAACGGAGGTATGACCGATGAGGTTTTTGTCATAGCTAATGCCAAGAAATTTACCCTAAAAGCGGGCGATAGCATTGTGGTAAATCTGAATCGAAAAATAAATGGAGAACTAAAATTGTGGTCGCCGGAGTCTCCAAACCTCTATGGCTCTGTCATAAGCTTGAATACCGATAAAAAGAACGTTGTTGACACAAAATATACCCGATTTGGCTGGCGACAATTTGCAATCAAAGGACTTGAATTTACCTTGAATGGAAAACCTATTCTGCTAAAAGGCGATTCATGGCATTTTATGGGAATACCACAGATGACTCGACGGTATGCCTGGGCATGGTATACAATGCTGAAGGATGCCAATGCCAATGCAGTACGACTTCATGCACAGCCTTATCCTTCTTTTTATCTTGATATGGCCGACGAAATGGGGATGTGCGTACTCGACGAAACAGCAATTTGGTCAAGCGATGGGGGACCTAAAATGGATTCGGAAACGTATTGGTCAAGATGCAAAAGTCATGTAAAAAGCCTTGTAATGCGCGATCGCAACTATCCTTCTGTTTTTGGATGGAGTGTGTGTAACGAAACATTGCCAGTAGTTACGAATGTTATGCGTGGCACAAAGGAACTAATCGATCGCCAGATTCAGGAAATAAATAATTGGACAGCAATTACAAGGACACTCGACCCTAGCAGAGACTGGATTTCGGGCGATGGTGAACCGATGTATCCTACAAATTTACCTACTGTTATTGGACATTATGGAAATGAATCGTCTATGAAAGCATGGTCATCACGAGGTTTACCCTGGGGAATTGGCGAGACCGGAATAGCCTACTTCGGAACACCAAAACAGGTAGCAACACATAATGGCAATCGTGCGTACGAATCACAACTAGGGCGAATGGAAGGCTTGGCAAATGAAGCTTATAAACTTATTACGACACAATTTAAATACAAACCGAGCTACACCAGTATTTTTAATATTGTTTGGTATGGATTAAAACCTTTGGCTTTTGGAATGAAAGACTCCTCTCGTGCGCCAATTCTAGAAGACGGTATTTTCTTTCCTGCTTTTAATGAGGGAGCTTTTGGCGTTCAACCCGAACGCTTAGGGCCTTATACTAGCACGCTCAATCCCGGCTACGATGTCAATATGCCATTGTACAAAACCTGGCCGATGTTTGAGGCTGTTCAAGCAGCCAACAGCACACCGGTAAAGGAGTTTAAGATGTATCCTAAATTAGCGTCATCCAAAAAAAATCTGGTAATCGAAAACGACAACCTTATCTTGATTGGAACTGATTCGTCGCAACTGGCTCTTAAACTTACTGAAATGGGTGTTCGCTTTAGTAAAACAGCTGTACCTACAGCCAAATCATTGGTGATAATAGATGGTTTGAATGTAGCTACTGATAAAGTACTCAAAACCAAATATGAAAAAGCCATAAATGCCGGTGCACGAATTATAATTTGGGGAGTTTCGCCCGAAACGCTTTCTTCGCTAAATACTATTTTGCCTTTTCCTTTGGCACTTGAACCACGTAAAGCTACATCATTTCTCAAACTTCAAGATGCACCCATTTTATCAAATTTAGAGCATAGTGATTTCTATTTTTCAGAATTATTGCCGCTCGGAAAAACCGCTTTGAACTATGGAATGACCGGCGAAATGGTTAAAAATGCCACCGTTTTACTCACTGCTTGCAATACGGAATGGCAAGCCTGGAATGGTCGTCCTGAACCAACTAAAACCGGAAGTGTTTTCCGAAGCGAGATGGAGAAAAAAGGAGTGGGAACTACTTTAATTACTTTTAATCAAGGAAAATCAGAGGTGATGATAGCTTCGTTTGACTTTAAAGATATGCCTATTGAATCGGAATCGCCTATTCGATTAATGTTAACCAATTTGGGAATACAATTTGATAATTCGATTTATGAAAATAAACGAGCTATTGACTTGAATGGCAACTTGATTAAGTTTAAGGAAGATGCTGATGGCATTAGCTTTTGGGTGTTTAG
>CAMAWK010000166.1 GCA_945861915.1 Flavobacterium psychrophilum
AGCGGTTTTTAGTGATTTGATTTATTGTTATTTTTTGAAATTAAAAAAAGATATTAAAAGAAACAGAAAGGAATTCCATCTTCTCCATAAAAAGGGCCATAAACAGTACCATTAGGACTAGTGATTGTGAAAACATGTTCCTCTTCAAAATTACCCGAAGTGTATGACCAAGTTAATGAACCACCGGCAGGTACAGTAATTGTATGTGATGCACTATCTGCTTGATTAGGTGTTATTGTATAATCGGTATTAACACCGTTAACTTCTGCAGTTAAAAAAGCACCATCCCATCCATCTCCATATAAATCTTCCATTTCAACTAACCAAACTCCAGTTGGTGAATTAACTGGTGCGCAAGAGATTGCAATGGAAAAATCATAAGCTTGATGTTGTTCAGCTTGACCTGATAGATCTCCTGTTAAATCGGTATATCTTAGTTCCTTTCCGTTTAAACCTGTTGAAACCGAACTAAATTCTATAATATCTGCTGGTAAAATATCACCTACAGTTTTTCCTAAAGCGGCTGCAATATCTGTAATTGGGATTATTACTGTTGCAGGAAAACTAGTAACCGTGTATGCGTTTAAAGGAACGAAATCGGTTGTATTATCTCCTGATATTAATCGAACACTAGTTTTCCAATTGCTTACGTTTTTAGATGGTGCTGATAAAGTTACTTCAACATTTGAAGTAGCAATATTTGCATATTTAATTAAAGTACTTTTAAATATGCCTCTAACATAAGGAGCCTCTGTACTACTGTTCTCATGTATATTCATATTTAACTTATCACTATCTTCACATGAAAAAACAGAAAATACTAAAACCAGAACTAATAATTTAATTTTATTTTTCATTTTTTTTAATTTTAAATTAATTAATCAACAAATCCTTCTGGATTTGTATCCCAAAAAACGGGAGTTGACACACCTGTTTTCTGAGTAATATTTGAATTATTACTTTCTGCAGCTTGAGGATACCAATTAGATCTTATGAATACACCAGGATCCTGTAGTTTAACTGTTGGTTGTAATTTACCAGGTTTTCCAGTTCTTCTATAAGTGTTGTATGCTTCAATACCATTAGTCCAAAGTGCAATAAAATATTGTTGAACTATTATTTCTAGCTTTGTAGAATCATCCCCAGCAGTGTAAGCGTCTTTCACAGCACTAATATATGCATCAATAGCTGAGGTTGTTGGGATTCTCGAATTTCCTTTTGCAACTGAAGCTCCAAATGCCATTGTTTTTGTTATTGATTCACGCATACCAGCTTCTAAATACATTAATGGGTCTCCAGAGGTTCCTAAAGTTAGTGCTGCTTCTGCTAACATGAAATTAGTAAATGAGGACATTAAAATTGGAGTTATTCCTGCGCCTTTTAGTCCAATGCCTGGAGCGTCTGAACCTGATAAATTTTCAAATCCACTTTTGTCAAATTCTCCACCTACTGGATAAACGCCAAATAATGTACGGTCACGGTCATCTGGTGGTATGCCGTCATTATCACCATGATCTCTTCCCCAATAACCACTTAATCCATTTGTAGAGGGAACTGTACAGAAGTTAAACTCTGTACCGTACCAAGCGGGTGCATCTTGTGTTGAACAAGATTTTGTTACAACTGTTGCAGTAGAAAAATCTCCTCTTTGACGATAAAAATAATATCTAATTCTAGGATCTCTATTTCCTGAGTACTTATTTGCCATTAAATCCATATAATAATTTGCCATATAAAAATTAGTACTTGGTCCAATTCCACCAAAGCATTTTTCAAAATAAGGGTGTCTAGAGTCTGGAGCAGCAGCATTAGAAGACCATTGGAATAAAAAGTCATCAGATGAACTTAAAATTAAATCATCGTCTGCAATCAATTCATCAATAATTGTTTTAGATTTTGCACTTCCAAAATCAGAACCTGTTGCAAGTCTTGTTTGTAAATATAATTTCAAACGCATAGTTTTTGCAACTTTAATCCAATTTTCTTCACTATCATCACCACTATAGTATAAATCATTAGATGGTAAAGCTAATTCATCTTTTTCTAAATTTTCGATTGCATCTAACAAAAGTAAATCAATGGCTTTATAGATTGAAGCTCCACTGTCCGCTTTTGGATTTAGATATAATAATCCTTGAGAGGCTTCAGAATATGGTACGTCTCCAAAAAAGTCGACCAAAGTCATCATAACATAGGACTCTACTATTTGTCCAATTGCAACATGGGTATATTTTTTTTGCTCAATGGCTAAAGGGGTCATAGCTCTTATATCTACTAAAATATTAGAATATGCTGTTCCCCATACTCTGTCAAATTCACTTGGAGCATAAAAATCACGGTAGGAATTTGAATTTCCATGAAGCATTCTTACAGGTTTCATACCCAATTCGCTCATTCCGCTTTCGTTTTCACCTTCATATCCTGATATGAAGTTCGCAAGGCCAATTTGAATAGAATTTAAGTATAAATCAATATCGGCAGCATTAACCGAGACATTGTTAGGGTCATTCTTTACATCTAAATCAGTCGTTTCGCACGATTGAAATCCTAAAAGTAGGAGGCAAATTAAAATTGAATAATTTTTTTTAATTATATTTTTCATTTTTTTTATGTTTTAAAATGTTGCTTTTATACTAAAACCAATTCTTCTAGCTGATGGACCTGTGATGTAATCTATTCCCTGTCCATTACCAACTCCGGTACTAGAAGCGTTTGTATCGTAATTTACATTGTCTGGAAAATTAAAAGCTTTATACCATAAGTTTGATCCTGTAATGTTAAATGATAAACTTCCGAATGGCAATTGTTTTAGTAAAGTTGGACTTAAACTATAACCTAATGTTAATTCCTGTAATCTAAGAGTAGTTCCATCAAAAATATTTAATTCGTTTGCACCATCTAAATAAGTACCAAATCCTAAATTAGTACTCGTAATTGCAACATTATTAATCTCCCCAGTTTGGGTTACTCCTGGTAATATGTAATTGCATTCTCTACAAATTCCATTGTCTACAACTCCTCTACCTATTAAAGCGGCTGATGTTGTAGAATAGATGTCACCTCCATGTCTGTAATTTAATATTGCAGATAGTGTTAATCCTTTGTAACTAAATGTAGGAATTAAACTTGATATCCAATCTGGATTTGGATCACCAAGGTATTTATCTGTTTTGTCAACCAAATATAAACCATCATTACCAACTACTTTGTTGCCATTCTCATCTCTAAGAATAGTTGTTCCCAAAAGAACACCGTAAGGCAATCCTTCAACAGCATAATTGGCTGCTGACTCTGAAATTCTATCGGTTAATGGAATGAATGAGGTGCCTGGAGCAAGTTTAGTTACAGTTGTTTCATTTGCTGAAAAATTTCCAGCTAAGTTGAACTTAAATCCATTATTTTTTGATTTGATAATTTCTAAATCATAATCTATTTCAATACCCTCTGATTTTAGTTCTCCTATATTTACAGTTGTGAAGGTATAACCAGTTGCGTCATCAAGAGATTGATCTGTAATTAAATCTTTTGTGTTTTTTGTATAAGCACTAATGTTAAAATTTAATCTATTAAAAAATCTAGTGTCAAAACCAATTTCGAATTCACCTATTCTTTCAGGTTTTAAATCTGAGTTTCCTAATTGATTCCCAACTGAGTTTGTTGGTATTATAGAACCATCATTTGCAACTTGAGCTCTTGCTGAAAGTCTAATAGCATTTCTAGTATTGTAAGGTGTTGCTGGTCCAGCTGAAGAACCATACCCAGCTCTAATCTTTAAATAGTTTACAATATCACCCTTTAAATTAGCAAATGCTGATGTTGGAATAAAAGAGATACTCCCTCCAGGATAGAATAGATTGTTATTTTCTTTTTCATGAGTACTATAACCGTCATATCTACCAGCAAGATTTAAAAATAAATAACTTTTATAGTCAAATGTTACATCTGCATAGGTGCCAATTTGGTTTGATTCTTCTTGATATGCAATAGGTGAACCTGTAAAAGAATTAGTAGCAGAGTTATTTGAAAAATTAAAGTGTTGTAAAACGCCATAAGCTAATTGACCTGTACTTTCAATACCGTCTCTGAGAAATTCATTTCTTTCAGACTGAAAACCAATATTAGCATTTAAGTTTAAATCATCAGTAATTGATTTATCAATATTTAAATTTGTTGTATGATTCCAAATTGTATTTCTTACTGAGCTAGTTCTAAGCAGACCTGTAGGGTCTCCGTCAACTCCACCTTTGTTTTGTGAATAGGAGTTTAATTCAGTGTAGGTATCCAATCCTATTCTATAAGATAATTTTAACCAACTGTTTATGTCATATAAAACACTTGCATTTCCAAAAAAACGATCCGTGTTTTGTATTGCTTTTACATTATTAATAGTCCAATATGGATTTTGTATGTCGTTTCCTGATCGGTAGTAAACGCTTCTACCCTCGGAATTTTGATATGGCAAGTTTGTTAAATCTACACTTCTAGGAGTATATAGAACATCGGCAAATACTGCCGAACCATTGAAAGCGGCTCCACTACCAGTACTTACAGCATTTGGAGGTGAATTGAATTTTGTTTTAGAAAGATTAAAAACTCCAGATACTGTAAATTTGTTAGAAAGTTTAGCACTTCCCCCAAGACCAAAATTATCTCTACTCAGTTTATTTCCTCTTGTAATACCATCATCTATGGTTTTGCCATAACTTAAATTATAACTTGACTTTTCATCTCCTCCTCTAGCACTTATAGAAGTGGAAGTTACAAGCCCTGTTTTAAAGAAATCTTTAACGCCATTATAAGGTTTGTATTCGTAAGGTTGAGTTAATAAATTTTCATTACCTGCAATTAAACTAGGATCCGAGATATAATTAAAAGGGTGTTGCAAAATTGCATTACCATTTGCGGCAGTACCATTGTATTGTATAGAATTTGCAACTCCATCATCATCTGTTCTATCAAAACGGGGTCCCCAGTTACTAAAAAAGTAACCATACCCTTG
>CAMAWK010000167.1 GCA_945861915.1 Flavobacterium psychrophilum
TATTTTACTGGACAATTGACAGTGCCTGGGCCAGGAGTTCCACCATCGTTGATTTCGGGTAAAATAGTTTCGGATTTAATAAATAAAAAATTTCTAGGTTAAAAACTATGAAGCAGTTATTTGATGAGGTTTCTTTTAAATGCAGCAAACTAGTAACCAAAAGTTATAGTACGTCATTTTCGTTGGCAGTAAAAATGCTTTCGCCAACAATTCAGGAAGCCATTTACAGTATTTATGGTTTTGTGCGTTTTGCCGATGAAATTGTAGATTCTTTTCATGATTTCGACAAAGAAATTTTGATTAAAGATTTTGAAGAAGAATATTACAAAGCGATAAACTCGGGAATCAGTTTGAATCCAATTTTGAATTCATTCCAAAAAACAGTTACAAAATACGCAATCAATGACGATTTAATTCAAGCTTTTTTGAAGAGTATGAAGTTGGATTTGATCAAAAAAGGATACGAAAGTAAAGAAGAATACGAAGAGTACATTTATGGTTCGGCAGATGTTGTTGGTTTAATGTGTTTGAAGGTTTTTGTAAATGGAAATCTGCAACAATATGAAGCACTAAAACCCGAAGCGATGCGTTTAGGTTCGGCTTTTCAGAAGGTAAATTTCTTGAGAGATTTGAAAGATGATAACCTATTGTTAAGTCGGAATTATTTTCCAGATTTTGATTTGAACACTTTTGACGAAAGTGCCAAGAAAAAAATTATAGCTGAAATTGAAGATGATTTCAAAGTGGCGCATCAAGGTATTTTAAAATTACCTAAAGAAGCCCAATTTGGAGTTTACACCGCTTTTGTTTATTATAAAAAACTGTTGAGCAAATTAGAAAACACGCCTTCTAACGAAATCGGAATTACTAGAATTCGAGTTTCAAATTCTGCGAAATTTGCCTTGTTGCTAAAATCATTCGTTTTTTATAAGCTAAAACTAATCTAATTTATAACCTTTGATTTAAAAAATTGTTTCAATTTAATTCAAAAAAGTATGTTGTTCTTTTTTATTTTTCTAGGTACTTTTTTATTGATGGAATGTGTTACTTGGTGCACACATAAATTTGTAATGCATGGATTTATGTGGTATTTCCACGCCGATCATCACCAACCCAAATATGCAAATGTGTTTGAGAGAAACGATGTTTTTTTCGTGATTTTTGCTATTCCTAGTATTGTGCTTTTTTACTTTGGTGTAGAGGGCGAATTAAACTATAGATTTTTTATTGGTTTGGGAATTATGTTTTACGGACTGTGTTATTTTATCGTTCATGATATAATTATTCATCAACGATTAAAGATTTTTAAAAACACCAAAAACAAGTATTTAATAGGTTTAAGAAAAGCTCACAAAGCGCATCACAAGCATTTAGGCAAAGAACACGGAGAATGTTTTGGTATGTTATTCGTGCCTTTCAAATATTACAAAATTTAAATGTCACTTTACTTAATCTTAAATATCGGTTCGCTACTCATTCCTTTCATCTATAGTTTCGATAGACGAATGAGATACATAAAACGGTGGAAAGCTGTTTTTTCTGCGATTGCAATCACTGCCGCATTTTTCATTATTTGGGATATTTTTTTTACTAAAATGGGCGTTTGGAGTTTCAATCCAAGATACCATTCCGGAATAGCTTTTTTTGATTTGCCCATTGAGGAATGGCTATTTTTTATTTGTATTCCGTATTCCAGTATTTTTATTCATTTTGCCTTCCATTATTTTTGTCCAACAGTTTTCCTGTCGGATAAAACAGTGCGAATCATTTATGGATTACTTATGGTAATTTTGGTATCAACATTGGTTTTGAATTATGATAAATGGTACACGGCTGTCAATTACGGTATTTTGATTTTAATTTTGACTTATACTGTTTTCAAAGTTCCTCAAATTTTGAATACTTTTTTCATCACTTTTTTAATAATATTAATTCCGTTTTTTTTGGTTAACGGAATCTTAACTGGCAGCTTTATTGACGAACCAGTAGTATACTACAACAACAATGAAAATCTCGGAATTCGAATAGCAACCATACCGATTGAAGATTTTGGCTACGCTTTTACCATGATTTTAATGAGTTTGATTTTAATAAAAAAAATAGAAAATAAATGAAAATTTATAAAATAGAAACTGTTCAAGAGGTAAATGTTAGTTTAGATGAATGTTGGTCTTTTTTCTCAAGTCCCCAAAATTTGCAAAAAATAACACCCAATGATATGGGTTTTCAAATTACGGATTTCGACAATAAATCTGTTTATCCAGGACAAGTTATTCAATATAAAGTGTCGCCATTATTAGGTATAAAACTGAGCTGGATGACTGTAATTACGGCTGTAAAAGACCAGGCTTATTTTATAGACGAACAACGTTTTGGACCTTATACATTATGGCACCACAAACATTTTTTTGAAGCTACTGAAAATGGAACAAAAATGACCGATGTTGTACATTATGCTTTGCCATTAGGATTTTTGGGCAGAATTATGAATACGTTAGTAGTTAAAAATAAGTTGAACGAAATTTTTGATTATCGTTGTGTCAAAGTTGATGAAATTTTTAATTCAAAATAATGAACAAATCCGAAGTTGCGATTTTTTGGTTTAGAAGAGACCTTCGATTAGACGATAATGTAGGGTTGTTTTTTGCTTTAGAATCTAAATATCCAGTAATTCCTTTATTTATTTTCGATGAAGATATTTTAGATAAGTTACCCAAAAACGATGCAAGAGTTGGTTTTATTCATGAGTCACTTTCTGTAATTAATACCCAATTACAAGAAATAGGGAGTTCACTTTTAGTCAAAAAAGGCACAACGAAGGAAGTCTGGAAAAATCTTATTCAAGAGTTTGATGTCAAAGAAGTTTTTTTTAACAAAGACTACGAACCCTACGCAATTCAGCGTGATTTGGCTATTTGTGATTTTTTAGATAAAAATAATGTTAAACATTTTTCATTTAAAGATCAAGTTATTTTTGAAGAATTAGAAATTACAAAAGCCGACGGATTGCCTTATACCGTTTATACACCTTATAAAAATAAATGGTTAGAGAAATACAAAACTACCGAACTCCTTTTAGAGTATGATTCCAAAGATAGATTTGTAAATTTTCATACTTCCGATTTTGATTTTCCTACTTTAGCCCAAATTGGTTTCGAGGAAAGCTCCATAAAAGTAAAACCACACAATCTAAAAAGTATTGGGAATTATCACAAAACCCGTGACTTCCCTGCTATTGATAGTACTTCGTATCTCTCGCCACATTTGCGTTTTGGCACTGTGAGTATTCGAAAATTAGTGAATTGGGCATTTAAAAAGAACGAAGTTTTTTTGAGTGAATTAATTTGGAGAGAATTTTTCATGCAAATTTTGTTTAGTTTTCCAAAAGTACGAACTCGTAATTTCAAATCGGCTTATGATGGCATTCAATGGCGAAATAACGAAGAAGATTTTAAACGTTGGTGTACAGGAACTACTGGTTATCCGATGGTGGATGCCGGAATGCGTCAACTGAATGAAACTGGCTACATGCACAATAGAGTTCGTATGGTTGTTGCGAGTTTTTTGTGTAAACATTTATTAATAGAGTGGCAATGGGGAGAAGCCTATTTTGCCGAGAAATTATTAGATTACGAATTATCTGCCAATGTGGGCAATTGGCAATGGGCAGCTGGAACAGGTTGTGACGCTGCGCCTTATTTTAGAGTTTTTAATCCAGAAATTCAGCTCAAAAAATTCGATGAAAAAGGAATCTACATCCGAAAATGGATTCCAGAATTTGATTTAGGATATGGCGAACCAATAATAGATCACGCTTTTGCAAGAGATAGAGCGATTGCAACTTATAAAGCAGGGATTTTGAATTGACCTATCGAATCAACTTATTCAGCATTCCATTAAAAATAAATCCATGAAATGGTAAAACAGAATACCAATACATTTTACCCCAAAATCCTTTGGGTTTAAATGTGGCAGCTTGATATAAAATGTTATTAATAATTTTAAATTCGAGCCAAGCCTCGCCAGGTAACTTCATTTCAGCATATAAAACTAATTTTCCTTCTTCTTTGTCTGCATATAAAACCCTCCAAAAATCAAGTGCGTCACCCGAATGAATTTCGTATTGGTTTGTTCTTCCCCTTCTTGTTCCAACTCCTCCAACTAACCTATCGATAAAACCACGAAAATTCCATAACCAATTAGCATAATACCACCCTTTTTCACCTCCAATTGACCATATTTTTTCGAGTGTATATTCTTTGTTTATGATTTCTTTTTTTCGTCTGTCAATATAACAGCCTTTTTTGGGTACTTTCAAAAAAGTTGAAATTGTATTTTCTATTCGGCTACTTATCAAGGAGTCTTTCCAGCTAGAGGCTACTTTGTCTTCTTTTACTTTGTTTAATGCTCGTAACAAGGCATTTTCGTAAGAAATAGTTTTTACTCCTAATAAATCATTTATTTCAGCGTCCTTACATACCACTTCTACTTTCATACTACTCACCAATGCAGCTGCGAGTTTGTAGGATGTTGATGTTACAAAATAGAGCCAGTAGGAGGATATTTTCGGACTCATAATAGGCACAGTAAAAATCCATCTTTTTAAATTTTTTGCTTTAGCAAAACCCAAAAGCATTTGTTTGTAGGTTAGAATATCGGGACCGCCAATATCAAAACTTTTATTGTACAGAAATGGGTTTCTTAGTGATTTTAATAAAAAATCCAATACATCTGAAATGGCTATGGGTTGGCATCTAGTGTTAAGCCATTTTGGGGTAATCATCAATGGCAGTTTATTTACTAAATCTCGAATAATTTCGAACGATGCACTTCCTGAACCTACAATAATTCCTGCTCTCAAAGTAGTGGTTGCAAATTTTCCTCCAAATAGAGTTTCTTCAACCTTTTTTCTTGATGATAAATGCTTAGAAAGCGAACTGTCATTTACGATTCCGCTCAAATAAATGACTTGTTTTACATTTATTTTATTCATTTTG
>CAMAWK010000168.1 GCA_945861915.1 Flavobacterium psychrophilum
TGTTTCAAGTCGGATAATAAGGTGGTTTCTATAAAATAATCTCCTTTTAAAAATGGAAGTATAAACTTGCTAATCCTGAAAAACCAGTTCGGATGTCCCGCCCATTCTACATCGAGAGCATCCGAAAAATGAAAATTGAGTTTTAAATCTGTTCTCAAATCTAATTCGTCAAAAATAACCCGATTGTAGATTCGTTTAATGATTATTTCTTGACCTAATTGGTTTTTATAAAATAATTGATTGTTTTTCTTGATTATTTCTGTAACACAAACTATTGGAATGCCCAGATCTCGCTGACAATAATAAAAATCAATTTTCGTATTTTGTTTTTCAGGTTCAATTTCTAATAAAACTACATTTTCTTTTGGGTGATTATTGCAAATAACTTCTTCTAAAATCTCGAGATATTCTTGTGAAGTGATACCATTAAAAAAAGGTGTAACATCATTTAAAAAAGGATATATAGAATTAAATTTATCGCACAAATTAGTCTGGAAATTAAATAAAGATGGAAATCCTTGTACTTCAATTAATTTAGGTAAAACAGCTCCATTTTCTTCGCAAATACCAAAATCGATGGCTAAAAAAGTAGTATTTTTATCTTCGTTTGGAATAGTATGATTTAATTCTAATGATTTGTCTGTTAATTTTTTAAAGTCTTTTTGTTGAATCAATTTTATAACATCATTACAACCTTCAATTAATTGTGATTTTAATTCATTCGAAATAAAAAAGGGTGTTTCTGCAATTCTAAAAGTAGGAGCATAGCCAAAATCCGAAGCAATAGCCTCTTTTAATTCCTGATACTTTTCGGTAGTAAAATGGGAGTTGAAAAGTTGTCTGTATTTGTCAATCATTTTAAAAGAATTAGTAATATGGAGAATAGAATATAGATGATAGAAAATAGATAAAACGAAATGAAAAGAAAGTAATCGATAAAGGTTTAATTCAGAACTATTTGTCTAGTTTTCATCACATCAGCAATCGCTATTTTTAGAAAATTTGGAATCAAGGTTTCATTCGTTCTATATATTTTATCGTCATCTAAAAGATCCTCAAGCATATTTCGGAATTTTCGTTTTCCTTTCATAGTCCTAATTTTTTCTTTTGATTCTTTATTTCTCAAATTCGATATAAAACTAATTGGATCTGCTTCTGGATGAAATTGTGTACCAACAAAATAATCTGTAAAACGAACCGCCATAATGGCTCTTTCATACTGAACATAATCTCTAATTTTTTCTAAAGAAATTATTTTGGCACCTTTTTTTGCAAAAACACTCAATTTAGGCTGCACTACTTGATAATCTCTAGAATCTACAGCATAAAAAGGATCGTCTAATCCTTCAAAAAGAGGGTCATTCATACCATCTTTGGTTTTGTGAATGGTCATTACTCCAAAAGAAGTGTCGTTACGCATGGTAATTTCGGCTAGACCAAAGTGTTTACAAGCCATTTGAAAAGAATGACAAATAAATAAAACATGTTTTTTACTTGTATTGGAAGCATTCCATTTATTCAATTCATCAATAAAATTATAGTATTTTAAATCCCAATCACCATCACCTATTAACGGATTTCCTGGTCCACCAGATGAAATATAAATATCGAACTTTTCAATTTCTGGCAATTCAGATTTTCCTCTTACATCAAATATTTGGAAACTAACCATTTGATCAAATCGATTGACAACATCAACTATACAACGCATTCCCTGATTGGGTTCTCCATTGTACATATCCAAAATGGCTAGGTTAATCCGATTGTTTTCCATTATTTATTAGTTTAAAACTTAAAACCCAATTAAAGTCCCTTGGTAAATTCACTAGTTATAAAATCAACCACTTTAGTCAAATCGTTCGTTTGTTTGAAAACAGCCAATTGCTTGTCGGCACCCGTTCCGTTTTTCATCATTTCATGAACATATTTAATTTGTTCACTACTGCCTAATTCATCAATTACATCTTCAATAAAATCTAATAATTCCAAGATTAGCATTTTTGTTTCTACCTCTTTCTGAAGTCCAAAATCGATCATCAATCCATCAATTCCATATCGAGCGGCTCTGAATTTATTTTCTTTTATCAGTGCTAATCGATAAATATTAAAACTCATGTTGTTTAATGACAACTTGTATAATTTAGCCACAATAGCCTGAATTATAGCTACTATACACATTGTTTCTTCAACTGTTAAACACATGTCGCAAATGCGGAATTCAATCGTATCATAAAAAGGATGCAAGCGAATATCCCACCATATTTTTTTCGGATTATCAATGCAATTTGTTTTGACTAAAGTTTGCAAATAATTATCATAGGAAGATAAAGAATCAAAATATTCTGGCAATCCGGTTCGAGGAAATTTATCGAAAACCTTAGTTCTATAGGATTTAAAACCCGTACTTCTTCCGTCCCAAAAAGGAGAATTAGTCGAAAGCGCAAAAATATGAGGTAAAAAATAAGTGGCTTGATTCATTAATTGCAAACCAATTTCTCGATTTTCGATACCAATATGACAATGCATTCCAAAGATTAAATTCGAACGAGCAGCGTCTTGCAATTCGTTTATAATTGTGTGATACCGTGGGTCGTCAGTGATGGGTTGGTCTTGCCATTTAGAAAAAGGATGCGTTCCAGCAGCACCTACAATTAGACCTTGTTTATTTGCCAAATCAACTATTGCAGATCGTAACGATTTTATTTCAGCTTCGGCTTCTTTGGTATTTTTACAAATATTGGTTCCCACTTCCACCACCGATTGATGCATTTCTGATTTTACCTGTTCGTTTAAGGTGATTTTAGCACCATCCACTATTTTAGATAAATGAGAACGCAAATCTCTACTTACAGGGTCAATAATTTGATATTCTTCTTCTACGCCAAGCGTAAAAACAGGTAATTTTTTCATAAGTAAAATGGTATTATTTTGCGCCAACAGCCTCTTTGATAAAAGTACCCCAGGTGAGGTTCATCTTTCCTTTTTTTTGTTTTTTTGCGGCAGCAATAGCCATTTTTGCAGATTCTTCCACTACCCATTCAAAATTTTCCGAACCAACTGAAGTTATCTCAGCATCTGGAGCAGGATTTCCAAAATCAATCGCATACGGGATTCCGTCTCGAACAGCAAATTCGACAGTATTAAAATCATAGCCTAATCCGATGCACAGTTTTAAAGTATAGTCTTTTATGGTGGCTAATAACTTTTTATCCACAGCTGGACCATCAATTACATACCGCAAATGATGCGGATTTCGGGGTTCGTATTGCATGATGAGAACTGCTTTTCTGCCCAAACAATACACTCTGAAATATTCGGTAAAAACTATTTCTTCCTGCAACATCATCACCAACTGTCCTGTTTCTTGGTGTTTTTGCCAAAATTCTTCTTTGTTTTCCAATCGATATACGTTTTTCCATCCGCCACCAGCATAAGGTTTCATATAGGCAGGAAAGCCCACGTAATCAAATATTCCTTGCCAATCCATTGGGTATTTTAAGTTTCTAAAAGATTTTCCTGTGGTGTCTGTTGGATGCTCAACAGAAGGTAAAATAACTGTTTTTGGAAGTGGCACTCCTAATGTATCAGCCAATGAATTATTAAAAAATTTATCATCTGCACTCCACCAAAACGGATTGTTAATCACATTGGTTCCAGTTAAAGCGGCGTTTTTTAAATAAGCACGATAAAAAGGAACATCTTGCGAAATACGATCAATAATTACTGCATATTCTCCGTCTTTATTTTGAACTACTTTGTCGATAGAAACAGCTTCCGCTATGATGCCGTTTTCATTTTTTGAGTTTACTCGATCAATAAATGCCCATGGATAAGTGTCTTCCATTCCAAATAATATTCCAATTTTTTTCATTTTAATATATTTTTTGACTTGATACTTAATTTTTAAAAAAAGTTAATTCTGGATAAATAATGCGGAAACATTTCTTTCCAAACTGGCCAATCGTGTTCTCTATCCTGACGAATATCTAGCCAATGATGCATGCTTTTGTTGCTTAAAATTTTGCTCAATTTTAGATTCGAATCAAAACAAATATCCCAGTTAGAAGTTCCTAGACAAATATCCATATTCCATAATTCGTAATCATTTAATCCCGGCAAATAATCTTCGGGATTGTTATAAAATACATCGTCATTATGAAAACCATCCATAAAATTTTTGATGCTAAAAGCGCCTCCCATCGAAAACACATGACTCACATAACCCGGATGACGAAAAGCAAAATTAGCAGCATGATACCCACCAAAGCTGCAACCTGCCACTGCTACTTTACCTGATTTGGTGTTGTTTTTTACTTTTTCAACAAGTTCATGACAAATCATTTTGTCGTACCAAACGTGATTTGAAATCCGATGAATAGGGTGGATGTGTTTATTATAAAAACTATCTAGGTCTATACTTGCTGGGCAAAAAATCTGAATTAAACCTTGTTCTAAATACCATTTTGCAGATTCAATCAATCCCATATCCTTGTTTTCGTGGAAACTCCCCATCGAAGTTGGGAATAAAATCACGGGATAACCAGCGTGACCAAAAACGAGCATTTCTATTTCTCTACTTAAATTGGGAGAATACCACTTAAAATATTCTTCTTTCATAATTATTTTTGAGGTTTGTGATGGAACTAAATCGAAAGATTAATCTATTTTTTGAATATCAATCTCAAACAGTTGCACTTGACTTTTTAATCTTTCAATCAGCATTCCCATCATTCGTTTATTGAGACTCGAAGAATTTTGAATATAAATCGAGTATTCAGCAATGGTAAATAATCCGATGATTATTCCTTTTAATGAATTTCGGAACTTTATGTCTTTTTGAATTGAATTTTCAATCGTAGCCATCTTTTTTTCAATAGAATAGGAATTGAAGTCTATTTTATTTTTAGACATATTATTTAAAAAAGAAGCTATAAATAGTTCGTTTTGTAATTTTAAAATAGGACGAAGTACTTCATTTTGAAACAATTCATC
>CAMAWK010000169.1 GCA_945861915.1 Flavobacterium psychrophilum
GGAAAAACATTCCAAAAAAGCAATACTTCAAACTTGATTTTCAAAATTCCTTTTTTAGTACATTATTTAAGTCAATTTATGACTTTGCTTCCAGGTGATGTCATCAGTACAGGAACGCCTCCGGGAGTTGGACTTGGAATTAAACCCAACCCAATTTATGTAAAAGAAGGCGATGTGATTGAATTGGGAATGGAAGGTTTGGGAAGTAGCAAACAAGTGGCGGTTGCTTATTAGATTATTTCTGTAAATAAAAATGCAACACTATGGCTTACATACTTTGGAGTTTATTAAACCTTGTACTTTTGATTTTTTTCATTGTAATTTGCTTCAAAGCGACAAAACTTATTCGTGAAAAAATTAACTTTTTTGCCGCTGTATTTTTTGTAATAATGCTATTATCATTGATAGGAAAAAATAATGAACCAAATTCAAATCAAAATAAGACTTGGAAATTTAATTCAGAAGAAAGTATAAAAGCATATCCAACTAATTATTTAGATATAATTATGGAAAAGACATTAGTTTCAAAATATGTTTTAGGAATAAATTACGGTATAGAAAAGCAAGGGGGAAAAAATATACCAATCAGTGCCTATAGTCAAACTTTAGGGTTTGCTAACGGAACAATTTGGAAACCTATTTCAATAATTGTAAACAAAACAAAAGACAATAATAAGTTTGAATATTCTGTTTTTGGTAGTGTAAAATGGAAATTATTAGGGACGATCATTTACTCTCAAAGTAAAAACTATAGCGGTACTGCAACAATTAGATAAGTAAATTGGTTGCAGTTTTGAGCCAATAAGCACATCAAAAAAAAGCTAAAGATTACGCAGATTAAACGAATTTTCTTAGTGAATAAATTTAAAATCAGATTTTATCGGTTTTAATCCGATTCATTTGTGTTCTGTTTTTCAAGCTTTTTTAAATAACGAAAAGTAACAACTACTAATATGAGAAAACAAAAATATTGTTTGGCATTAGATTTAATCGACGATGCGCAATTAATGGCAGAATACAAAGCCTATCATCAAACCGTTTGGTCTGAAATTATTGCTAGTATCAAAGAATCTGGGATTACGCTTTTGGAGATTTATAATGTGGGTAACCGAATGTTTATGATTATCGAAGCAGATGAACATTTTTCATTTGACAAAAAATCAGCGGCAGATGCCAACAATCCAAAAGTGCAAGAATGGGAAGATTTAATGTGGAAATTTCAACAAGCCTTGCCTTGGGCAAAACCAGGTGAAAAATGGATGTTGATGGAGAAAATATTTGAACTTTAATCTTTGGTAAAAATTTAACCACAATAAACACAAAGAAGGCACAAAGTACACTAATGAAATTTGTGCAAATTTGTGTAATTCGTGTTTAAAAATAATATGAAAAAAATAGACAGCCATCAACATTTTTGGAAATACCATCCTATCAAAGACACTTGGATTTCGGATGATATGAAAATCATTCAGCGGGATTTCTTGCCCGAAGATTTAAAACCTTTGTTGCAAGAAGACGGCATCGAGGGTTGTATTGCTGTACAAGCAGATCAAAGCGAGGAAGAAACTCAATTTTTATTAGAATTAGCACAAGACAATGATTTTATTAAAGGAGTTGTCGGTTGGATTGATTTGCAAAATGAAAATATAAAATCACGATTAGACTATTTTTATCAGTTCAAAAAACTCAGAGGTTTCCGGCATATTGTTCAAGCAGAATTAGATGATCATTTCTTATTGAATCCAAATTTTTGTCGTGGTATTGCAATGTTAGAACCCTATAATTTTACCTACGATATTCTTATTTTACCTAAACATTTGACAGTGGCTTTGGAGTTTGTAGAACGATTCCCCAACCAAAAATTTATTATGGACCATTTGGCAAAACCCGATTTCAAACAAGCCGATTTTGCCGATTGGGAAAAAGGAATTCGAGCCATCGCAAAACACAAAAATGTATCTTGTAAAGTGTCGGGTTTAGTTACCGAAGCCGATTGGATTCATTGGACGGAAACCGATTTCACTCATTGTTTGAATGTCGTAACAGATGCTTTCGGAATAGATAGATTGCAATTTGGTAGTGATTGGCCGGTGAGTTTATTAGCAGCAAACTATCAAGAAACTGTAGCCATTGCATCAAACTATTTTGCTGCTTTTTCTTTAGAAGAGCAAGAGAAATTTTGGAGTGGAAATGCAATAAAATTTTATAATTTATAAATAATATAAAAATGAATTTAAACGTAAAAGACAAAGTGTTTGTCGTAACTGGCGGAGCTAAAGGAATTGGTTTAGGAATTTGCAAAGTAATCGCTGCAGAAGGCGGGATTCCAGTAATAATTGGTAGAAGGGAAGATGACAATTTAAAAGCCGTTCGTGAAATTGAAGCACTAGGATTTATTGCAAAAAACGTGCAGGCGGAATTAACCATTCCGGCCGATTGCGAAAATGCCATTAAAGAAGTGGTAGCAAAATTCGGTCGAATTGACGGCTTAATCAACAATGCAGGAGTAAATGACGGAGTGGGGTTAGAAAGTGGTAATTATGAATCGTTTATTGCTTCTTTGCACAAAAATTTGGTTCATTATTATTTAATGGCACATCACGCTTTGCCAGAATTAAAAAAATCAAAAGGAAGTATTGTCAATATTGGCTCCAAAACTGCCGATACGGGACAAGGAAATACGTCGGCTTATGCGGCATCTAACGGAGGTCGAAATGCCTTAACACGAGAATGGGCCGTAGAATTGTTACCATACGGAATTCGGGTAAATGCGGTGGTTGTAGCCGAATGTTTCACACCATTATACCAAAATTGGATTAATACTTTTGACAATCCAGCCGAAAAATTAAAAGAAATATCAGATAAAATTCCTTTCGAAAAAAGAATGACGACCGAAGAAGAAATAGCCAATATGGTGGTTTTCCTTTTATCCGAAAAATCGAGTCATACCACAGGACAATTAATTTATGTGGATGGTGGTTATACGCATTTGGATAGGTCTTTATAAAAAAATCGGAACAGAATAATTTCTGTTCCGACTATTAAAATCTGTAAACTTTTGGGTATATTTCTAAATTACAACGCTAAAGCATATCTTCTAGACACTTCAACCCAATTAATTACATTAAAAAAAGCTTCAATATAATCAGGTCTTCTGTTTTGATAGTTCAAGTAGTAAGCGTGTTCCCAAACATCCATTCCTAAAATAGGAGTTCCACCACAACCTACGCCTGGCATTAACGGATTGTCTTGATTTGGTGTTCCGCAAACTTCTAGTTTACCATCGGCAACACATAACCAAGCCCATCCTGAACCAAATTGTGTAGCTCCCGCTTTGGCAAATTTTGCTTTAAATTCTTCAAAACTACCAAATGCTTTTTCAATAGCAACTGATAAATCCCCAGTAGGAAGTCCACCACCATTTGGCGACATTACAGTCCAAAACAAATTATGATTATAAAAACCACCACCGTTGTTGCGAACGGCACCATTTTTCATATCTAGGTTGATTAGAATATTTTCGATTGTTTTTCCTGCCATATCTGTACCTTCAATAGCGGCATTCAGATTGGTAGTATACGCATTGTGATGTTTTGTGTGATGAATTTCCATCGTGCGTGCATCAATGTGAGGTTCTAGTGCGTCATACGCATACGGTAATTGTGGTAATTCAAAAGCCATGATATTTTTGTTTAAATGATTTATAAAAATTTATTCAAAAATAAACAATTAACTTTGGAATTGAAAATTCTATTTTGTTATTGTTGTATTAAATTAGCTGATAGTAACAACTTTAAAAAAGAAAAAATGAATAAATCAATAGTTTTCAAATTAATTACTACTTGTTTTCTATTTACAATTATTGGCATTTGTTCCAGCTACTCTCAGACTCATTCTAATGTGTCGGTTTTTGAATCATCTTTAAATAATGAAATTAATCCAATTGGTTTAGATAATGTAGAACCTAATTTCTCTTGGAAACTAAAATCATATCTTCGAAAAAAACAGCAAAAAGCCTATCAAATTGTTGTATGGTCAGAACATACAAACGACACTTGTTGGAACACAGGAAAAATAAAATCAAACCATTCAATTCAAATAAAATATGCTGGAAAACCATTGCAATCGGGACGTTCATATAAATGGAAGGTTAGAATTTGGGATAATGAAGGCATAGTAAGTGCTTGGTCAAAAGAGAATCATTTTTCGATGGGTTTATTGTCTGAAAGTGACTGGAAAGCCAATTGGATTAGTTCATCAGATGCTTTTTATTCGCCAGTTTTTGAAAAAAAAGTCAGTCTAGAAACAATTCCAATTGAGGCGAATGTTTTTGTCAATTGTCAGGGGTATTTTGAATTGTATATCAACGGAAAAAAAGTGAGTAAAGATGTTCTTTCGCCGGCTGTGAGCGACTTTAAATCAGAGAATTATTATGTTACTTATAATATAAAGGATTATCTTATAGTAGGCGAAAACACAATTCATTTATGGACAGGTCGTGGTTGGTATTCAAAAGGTTTACCGGGTGTCATTCATCATTCACCTGTTTTTCGATTGCAAGCCCATTTGTCTTGTGAAAACACTGAAACTATAGTAGTTTCTAATACATCTTGGACGTCGTTTAATAGCAATTTGCGTCAAATTGGTTCGTGGCGTTGGAATAATATGGGTGGAGAATTGGTCGATGATCGAATTGATATGAAAAATTGGAAAAGGGGCAAACCCGAATCAAAAGTGATTCAAATTGAAAGTACCAAAGCCATTACAAAAGCACAAATTTGCAGACCAAATGTTATTTCGGACACCATTTTAGCAAAGAACATTACCCAATTAGATAAAGATGTTTGGCTGGTCGATTTTGGAAAAAATTTTACAGGTTGGATGAAAATGGGAATAAAAAACAAGAAAGTGGGTGACACGATTGACTTTATTTATTCTGATTTTTGCGATAA
>CAMAWK010000170.1 GCA_945861915.1 Flavobacterium psychrophilum
ACCGAAAATCGGAATGATATAGGAAATCAAAAAAGCAATTTGGGATTATTTAAATTGAGTTCTACTTATAAACCATCTACTCGATTTCAATTGGATTATGATGTTTTGACTAAATTATCAAAGCAAAATGAAACGAATGCTTTGTTGCGAGAATCTATTGTGAATAGCAACTCGGCTATTGAGAATATAGGGACATTAAAAAATCAAAATCCAGTTTCTGTAAATCAAAATTTGAGTTTGTATTACACTCAGAGTGACAAGAACATTTTTGCTTTCGAAATGCAACATTTGTATCAAGAAGAAGACCCTTTTTATAATGCTAATTTGGGAAGAAATCCTTTTCCAGATTCAAATAATCCTGATGATGAGGATACTAATTTAAACATTCAAAATCAAGGAGCTGGACGCTATGATTTAAATCAAAACCGATTTGTTAAAACCAACAAAATCGATGCTAAGTTTGACTATTACTACATGGTAACCCCAAAAAACAATATAAATATTACGCTGGGAAACACCTATTCTTTTCAAAGTTTCAATTCCAATTTTTTTCAAATTTTAGGGAATGGTGATGTAGATAATTTGAGTTCAAACTCTAAAAACGATGTGAATTATACTTTCAAAGACGCTTTTTTAGGATTGCATTACAAGATTTTGACAGGTAAATTAACTTTTACACCAGGAGTTAGTTTCCACACTTTCGAAATGAAAGATGAACAGTTGGGTGGTAGTAATTCTCAAAATTTCTTTAGAGTCTTGCCTGATTTTTTGGCCATTTATCAAATCAAAAAAGCAGAATCACTCACTTATAATTTTTCATTTACCAATAATTTTACTGATATAAATAGACTTTCCGAAGGAATTATTTTTTCTAATTTTAATAGTCTAACAAAAGGAGATAGAACGTTACAAAACGCCACTTCGATAGTGCATTCATTACGCTATTTCAAATACAATATGTTTAATTTTGAGAATATTACTGCTTTTGCTTCTTATTCTAAACAAATCGATGCTATAAAAACACGAGCCCTTTTTGTTGGAGTAAACCAAACATCAACGCCTTTTAATTCCGATTTTGCCGATGAGTCACTTTCTGGAAATGGTTCATACGGAAGATCGTTTCTTAAGAATTACAAAGCCTCATTTGGAGTAAACTTGAATTGGTCTAAGAATAATAATATTCGAATAGACCGATTGACGAGACTGGATAATTTGGTAACCAACGAAAGTTTTACCGAGAGTTATACCTTGAAAGCATCTACCAATTATAAAAAGTTACCCAATTTAGAATTAGGCTACAATTGGGTTAAAAACGATTATAACAACAATACTTTTTTTACCGATAAACCTTTTGCAAAACTAGAATATTTCTTCTTAGAAAGTTTTTCATTCGTTTCAGAATATGAGTTTTATCATTACTATAACAACAATAAAACCATCAATAACGAATATGATTTTTTGAGCGCGAGTTTAATTTATCAAAAGAAAAAAGACAGCAAGTTAGAATACAAAATAAGCGGCACCAACTTATTAAACACCACTTTTTTAAACGACGATAGTTTCTCGCAATTTTCTACTAGAACCTCACAATATGCTGTCCAGCCGCGATATATTATTTTTTCGATGAAGTATAATTTGTAAAATCAACATCAAATTATATATAAAAACTCAACAAAAAACCCTGACAATTTTATTTGTGAGGGTTTTCTTCGTGTACTTTGCGTATAACTTTGTGAACTTTACTTCGTCCGTTCGCTGCGCTCGGGTGCGGTTAAATTTTACAACCCAAAAGCCACTTTTACTTGATCGACAAAATCTAATTTTTCCCAAGTAAACAACTCTACCGTTACGGTTTTGTCATTTCCACCTGGAGCCGAAAAAGTTTTGGTTACCGTTTCAGGAGTTCTACCCATGTGTCCGTAGGCAGCAGTTTCGCTATAAATAGGATTTCTTAATTTTAATCGTTGCTCGATAAAGTAAGGACGCATATCAAAAATAGCTTCTACTTTTTTGGCAATTTCGCCATTGGTCAAATTCACTTTCGATGTTCCGTAGGTTTCTATAAAAATCCCCATAGGTTTTGCTACTCCAATAGCATAAGAAACTTGTACTAAAATTTCGTCTGCAACACCTGCAGCCACCAAATTTTTTGCAATATGACGCGTGGCATAAGCCGCACTTCTATCTACTTTACTTGGATCTTTTCCAGAAAAAGCGCCACCACCGTGTGCTCCTTTTCCGCCATAGGTATCAACAATAATTTTTCTTCCTGTTAATCCAGTATCTCCGTGAGGACCTCCAATTACAAACTTCCCTGTTGGATTAATGTGGTATTGGATTTTGTCATTAAATAAATGAGCGTATTGCGGATTATTTTTTATAATTCTAGGAATCAAAATCCCAACTAAATCACTTTTAATTTTAGCCAACATCGTAGCCTCTTCATCAAAATCGTCGTGTTGAGTTGAAATCACAATGGCATCAATACGAGTCGGTTTGTTGTTATCGTCATATTCTAAAGTTACTTGTGATTTTGCATCGGGACGCAAATAAGTAATCTCCTTGTTTTCACGACGTAAAACTGCCAATTCTTTTAATAATTGATGTGATAAATCCAATGCCAAAGGCATGAAATTATTGGTTTCGTTCGTGGCATATCCAAACATCATTCCTTGATCTCCCGCACCTTGCTCTTCTTTACTAGCTCTATCAACTCCCTGATTAATATCTGCAGATTGCTCGTGAATAGCCGAAAGAACGCCGCAAGAGTTGGCTTCGAACATATATTCGCTTTTGGTGTAACCAATTTTTTTGATTACATCTCTAGCAATTTGTTGTACATCTAGATAGGTATTCGATTTTACTTCTCCTGCCAAAATTACTTGTCCGGTTGTAACCAATGTTTCACAAGCCACTTTCGATTCTGGGTCAAAAGCTAGAAAATTATCAATTAATGCATCCGAAATTTGGTCAGCCACTTTGTCTGGATGTCCTTCGCTAACAGATTCTGAGGTAAATAAATAAGCCATAATTAAATTATTTTTTAAATGAAGCGAGAAAAAAATAATTGCTAAAAATGCTAAGGAAGTATCCTGGTTTAGCATTTTTTTAACGAGGTTGCAATCAGTTCAAATTTTTCCTCTAAATATTTCGTGTGCAAATGTATGAAACTGTTTTGAATTGCAAATTATACTTTAATTTTTTTTGAAAAATTAAAAAAACAGTTTTATTCTTAAAGTCTAATGTTATGGATAATTTAAATATACTGTTTTTGGACTATAATTTTTTAAAAATAATTTGGATATTTGAATTAATGTTTGCAAATTTGTCAAAAGAAAAAAAGAGATGACTATTTTAAATGTATGTACTATTTCAAAAACGATGCAGATATTATCTGTGGGATGTTTTGTTGCTTAAATTTAAAATCATAAATATACAGCAAAAGCCTCCCACAAAAACGGGAGGCTTTTTTTGTAAAATAAAGTATCATATTAAAATCAAATGAAAAATCTAAAACAAATAAAAATGAATGTATATACAGTCAAATCGATGATGTGTATAACCAAAAGGTATAGCTGCTAATTCCGAAACGAAACGTTTTAATATATTTTAAAACCTTTTGGAATTTTTTTCTAAAAGGTTTTTGTTTTTTTAAGCATAAATTCAAAAATAATCTAAAATCTAAAATTTAATAATTCATTATGAGTACAACAAAATTCGCAACAAACGCATTACACGCAGGACACGACGTTTCAAAAACAGCAGGAACAAGAGCGGTGCCAATTTATCAAACCAGTTCGTATGTTTTTAACAATTCAGATCATGCAGCTAATTTGTTTGGTTTGGCCGAAATGGGATTTATTTACACAAGACTAAATAATCCTACCAATGATATTTTAGAACAGCGTTTGGCGGCACTCGAAGGAGGAATTGCGGCAGTAGTTACCGCTTCTGGAACAGCAGCAATTGCTACTTCATTGATGGTTTTATTAAAAACGGGCGACCATATTGTGGCTTCGAGCAGTTTATATGGTGGGACATACAATTTATTGAAAGCTACTTTGCCAAGATTAGGTATAACAACCACTTTTGTAGATCCATCTGACGCTTCTAATTTCACCAAAGCGGCTCAAGAAAACACCAAAGTATTTTTTGCTGAAAGTTTAGGAAATCCAAAATTAGATGTGTTGGATTTAAAAGCCATTGCTGCCGAAGCCAAAGCATTTAAAGTACCTTTTATGGTCGATAATACAGTTGCTTCTCCTTATTTGTTAAACCCAATTGAGCATGGAGCCAACATTGTAATTCACTCTTTAACTAAATATATTGCTGGAAACGGAACTTCATTAGGAGGAGTTGTTATTGATGCTGGAACTTTTGACTGGAGCAGCGGAAAATTCCCTGAATTTACAGAACCATCGCCAGCCTACCACGGATTAGTGTATCACGATGCACTGGGAGCTGCTGCTTTTATTGCTAAAGTTCGAATCGAAGGATTGCGTGATTTTGGAGCTGCTTTGAGTCCGTTTAATGCTTTCCAAATTATTCAAGGGTTGGAAACATTAGAAGTTCGAGTTAAAAAGCATAGCGAAAGTGGACTGGCAATGGCTGAATGGTTAGAAAGTCAAGACGAAGTTTCATGGGTCAACTATCCTGGGTTAAAGTCGAGTAAATATTATGATTTAGCAACAAAATATTTACCTAAAGGACAAAATGGCTTACTAACTTTCGGGTTGAAAGGTGGGTTTGAAGCGGCTAAAAGAGTAGCTGATGAAACCAAGTTATTTTCACTTTTGGCAAACATTGGCGATACCAAATCATTGATTATTCATCCAGCGAGTACAACGCATCAACAGTTGTCAGATGCTGAGCAGGTCGCCACTGGAGTAACCAAAGATTTAATCAGAATCTCGGTCGGACTGGAAGA
>CAMAWK010000171.1 GCA_945861915.1 Flavobacterium psychrophilum
GCGGATTTGTCCTACACACTTCCCACTTCAGAAAGCTATAAGTTGTCTTTTGGTTTAAAAGCTACAGCCAATTTATTTGATTTGAATGCTATAGATTTGGATCCTGTTGATTTGGGTGATGAAAGTTTGCAAAACTTCACAAAGTTTTCACCAAATATTGGTGCAGGACTGTATTTACATTCAGACAAAGCTTATGTTGGTTTTTCTATTCCAAATTTCATTGAAACGAACAGATACAATGATAATGATAGAGCCATTTTTAAAGAAAAAATGAATTATTATCTTATTGGAGGTTATGTTTTTGATTTAAGTAGTGAAGTGAAGTTTAAACCCGCTTTTATATCAAAAGTAGTTGAAGGTGCACCGTTTCAAATGGATTTGTCAGGTAACTTTATGTTCAACAATAAGTTTGTAGTAGGTGTGGCTTATAGATGGAGTGCAGCCTTGAGTGCAATGGTAGGTTTTCAAGTTTCAGAAGGTCTTTATATTGGTTATGGATTTGATAATGAAACAACCAATCTAAAAAATTACAATACAGGATCACATGAAGTATTTTTAAGATATGAAATATTTAAAAATGTTGACAAAATAACAACTCCAAGATTTTTCTAAAAGTAAATATGAAGATATATATATTACTTTGTTTCATGTTGAATGTATTTATGTTTAATATGTATGGACAAAAATCTAAGATTGTTAAAGCCAACTTAGTTCAAAAAAAGTATGTTTTTATAGACACAATTAAAACTTATGAACGTGTTGCCGAAAAAGGGTATAAGTCGATCGATATGTTTAAAAAAATGGGAGATGGTTATTTTTTGAACTCCCAATTAGACAAGGCAGTAAGATGGTATTGTGAATTATTTACAATGACTTACAAATTAGAATCAGAATATTTTTTTCGTTATGCTGAATCGCTTAAATCAGTAGGTGAAAATGAAGAAGCTGATAAAATAATGGAATTATTCAATCGAAAATCGAAAGATATAAAAGAGAAAATTTAAAAAAACAAAAAATTAGTTATCATGAAAAAGTATATATTCATTTTTATAATATTGGTTAGCTTATTTTCATTCAACAGCTATGCACAAAAAAACAAAGCGCTTATTGCTGACAAAAAGTATGATAGCTATTCTTATATAGATGCCATTAAAACCTACGAAAGAGTGGCCGAAAAGGGATACAAGTCGGTTGATATGTTTCAGAAATTAGGAAACTCTTATTATTTTAATTCTGAGTTTGAAAAAGCAGCCAAATGGTATGGCGAATTATTTGCAATGAATTCAGATCAAGATGCAGAATATTATTATAGATACGGACAATCTTTGAAGTCAATAGGAGAAAATGATAAAGCAAATCAAATGCTTGAGAAGTTTCACCAAAAGGCTGCTAAAGATAGTAGAGGTTTATTACTAGAAAAAAATAGAAATTATTTTAAAGAAATTCAAGATAATTCTGGAAGATACAAAATTGAAGATGCTGGAATTAACTCAAAATATTCAGATTACGGTAGTTCGTATTTTCAAAATAAACTTGTTTTTGCTTCTGCAAGAGATACAGGCAGTTTAGGACAAAGAAAACACAAATGGACTAATCAATATTTTACTAATTTGTATACTACAGATTTAGATACCGACAAAATGCCAAGTGAATCATCGATTACTAAATTTTCGAATACGATAAATTCAAAATTTCATGAGTCAACACCTGTTTTCACCAAAGACGGTAAGACAATGTATTTTACAAGAAACAATTATATCGACGGAAAAAAAGGGAAAGATGAAAATAAAGTTACTTTAATAAAAATTTATAAAGCTACTTTAAATGGCGATAAATGGGGAAATGTAACAGAACTTCCATTTAATAGTGATTCATATAGCACAGCTCATCCTACTTTGAGTTCAGATGAAAAAATGTTGTTTTTCGCTTCTGATATGCCAGGAACTTTAGGTCAATCAGATATTTTTAAAGCCACAATTAATGGTGATGATACTTATGGAGTTCCACAAAATATTGGAAAACCAATTAATACTGAGGGTAAAGAAACATTCCCTCATATAACTGATGAAAACGAAATTTATTTTGCCTCAGACGGACATCCAGGACTTGGTGGTTTAGATATTTTTGTTTCAAAGATTAATTCAGATAATACTTTTGATAAAGTGCAAAATGTGGGTTCTGAAGCGAATTCTCCTAAAGATGATTTCTCTTATTTAATAGATACTAAGTCTAGAAGAGGTTTCTTGACTTCTAACAGAAATGGTGGAAAAGGATATGATGATATCTACAAATTTATTGAAACCAAAAGATTAATTTGTGAGCAAGAATTGTCAGGAATAATAACTGATAAAGAAGATGGTCAGGTTTTACCAGATACCAAATTGACACTTTTTGATAGTAAATTAAATAGTATAGCAACAACAATATCAGATAAAGACGGACATTATTCTTTTAAAGTCGAATGTGAAAAAATGTATCTTGTTAGAGCAGAAAAAGCCGATTACACTACTGTCGAAAAGAACATTACAATACCTGGCGAAAATGGAGTAACCGATTTACCATTTGTATTAGAGAAAACGGGTTGTAAAGTGACGATAGGAGATGACTTAGGGAAATGTTTCGGAATTAAAATGATTTATTTTGATTTAGATAAACATAACATTCGAACTGAAGCAGCATTTGATTTAGAAAAAATATTAGATGTAATGATGCAACATCCAACAATGAAAATTGATGTACGTTCTCACACCGATTGTAGACAAACAATTAAATACAATGAAGCCTTATCTGATAGAAGAGCAAAATCAACAATCGCTTGGTTAGTTTCAAAAGGAGTTGAAAAAAACAGATTAACAGGAAAAGGTTATGGAGAAAGCCAATTGGTGAACGATTGTGGATGTGAACCAACTAACAATTCAAGTTGTACCGAAGAACAACATCAAATGAACAGACGAAGTGAATTTATAATTACTGCTTTGTAATTGTAATTGTTTAATAATTTAAAAAGTCCTAAGTAATTTCAATTACTTAGGACTTTTTAGTTAAAGAAATAGTGTTTTCTTTGATTGAAATTGAAAACATTTATTTGATGTTTAACTGCAGAGCAAAACAACTATTTTCCTCTTTTGTGACAGTAAATACTAAGCAGTCGTCACTTATATTTTTATGAATTTGCACAGAATCGTGATATGATAGTTCTTTTAAAAAATTCATTTCAAAGCTTTCAATCTTTTGGTTTAAAATGAGTTCTTTATCAACAAAATCCAAACACCACTCTAAGTATTTTACATGATTTACGTGATTTACATTGTCTAAATCTGATAAAAAGATACTTTTTTCATGAACTAATTTTTTATCATGATTAAGATTAATTCTTGAAAATGGTTGCAGTGTTGCTTTCTTTTCTGGATACAATTCAAAATGTTCAAATGGTAAAGCCAATGCCTCTGGTCGTCTAATCTCGGTGTTAAAAACGACCCAAAAAGTTTCTGAACCAATTATTTTTTTGCCATTACAATACATTTCCATTGCACGAACAGATCTCGAATTTTCTAAAGTGTTAATCCAAGTTTTTACAGTCACTATATCTCTCCATTTAGGTAATTCTGAAATCTCAACTCTCATTCTGCTCAAAACCCAAGCCTGATTGAATTCTTGCATATCCGTAAAGCTAATGCCTCCCATTTTTGAATGTCCCGCAGCTGTTAATTGAAAAATATTGCATAATTCAGGGAGTTTAAGAAATCCATTTGGCATACATTGCGTAAAATTGATTTCAAAATCAGAACTAAAAATGGAATTGAAATTTGGAGAAATTGGCATAAAGAATTATGAATTTGAATTATGAATTGTGGTTGAAATTGAATCAGCTATTTCAATAGGATTTGTTTTATAATCAAACCATTTTATAGCTTCATTTCGCTTGAACCAAGTAATTTGTCGTTTGGCAAATCGTCGGGTGTTTTTTTTGATTTCTTCAATGGCAAATTCTAATGAAATTTCTTCATCAAAATAACTAAACAATTCTCGATAACCCACAGTTTGTAGTGCGTTCAATTCTTTATTTGGAAATAAAGTTTTGGCTTCAGCCAATAATCCTTGTGTCATCATGATATCAACTCTCTGGTTAATTCGCTTATACATGAAGCTTCTTTCGGCTTCTAAACCAATAAGAATTGGAGTAAAATTGCGGTTGTTTTTCTTTTGATTCAAAAAAGAAGAATAGGGTTTTCCTGTTCCGATGCAAACTTCTACAAATCGCATCATCCGTTGGGGATTTTGCAAAGTTTGCGGATTTTCTTTCGTTAATTCGTTAAAATATCTAACATCTAATTTTTCTAATTCTTGTTGTAAATAATTGATTCCTAGTTTTTCATAATTCATTTTTACTTGCTCTCGAACCGATGAATCAATTTCTGGAAACTCGTCAAATCCTTTGATTACAGCATCAACATACAATCCTGAACCACCTACAAGAATAGCAAAATCGTTTGTTTTATATAATTCATCCAATTTTAGAATCGCTTCTTTTTCGAAATCGCCTACGGTATAATTTTCAAAAATGGATTTATTTTGAATGAAATGATGTTTTGCACTTGATAATTCTTCTTCACTCGGAACAGCTGTTCCAATGGTCATTTCCTTAAAAAATTGTCTGCTATCACAGGAAATAATTTCGCAGTTAAAATGTTGTGCCAAAGCAATACTCAAGGAAGTTTTTCCTATAGCGGTGGGACCAACTATGACAAGTAAATATTTCATAAAATCTGAAATCAAAAATGAATTACTTTCAAGTTTTTGCTTTTTCGGATATGTGATTGAATTATATTTCGTGTATCCCGATTGTTTTGCATAGGAATTAAAATATTTTTCAGGATTTCGATATTAGTAATTTGGTAATT
>CAMAWK010000172.1 GCA_945861915.1 Flavobacterium psychrophilum
AAATAACTAGTTACTTAATTCTCTCTTTAATACTTGTAATCTGTTTGCAATAGAAGCGTTGTATTGCTTATCGCCTATTCTTAAAATAAATCCTCCAATAATTGATGGATCTATTGTGTTTTCAATTGTAATTTTTTTGCTGGATGAAAAAGTGGCAATTTTTGCCGAAACTTTAGCTTCTAAAGCTGCATCCATCGCAATGGCTGTAGTCACTTTAGCCACTTCTACTCCGTTACTAACATCAAACAATTTTTTGTATTCTACTGCAATGCCATCCAAAATTTCAAATCTTTTATTTTCTAATACTAATTTGAAAAGACTTTTAGTTACTGGATTTACTGAAGCAAAAACTTGTGAAACAACATCCATTTTAGCCTCTGTTTTTATAAGCGGATTTTGAATAAAAGAACTCAATTCTGAATTCGATGTTATTGTTGATGCAATCAATGCCATATCAGCACTCACTTCAGAAGCGACTTTTTTAGAGTCGGCTATATCTAAAATGGCTTTTGCATAACGAATTGCTGCTCTTGTAGTTGACATATTAGTTTAATTTAGCGTCGCCTAACATTTTCTCAACTAATTTTACTTGAGCTTCTTTGTTAGACAATTCGTCTTTTAATAATTTTTCTGCAATTTCAAGTGACAAAGTAGAAACTTGTAGTTTCAATTCTGCCATAGCTGCATTTTTTTCGCTTTCGATAGCTGCTTTTGCTTGTTCGATCATTTTTAAACCTTGAGCTTGCGCTTCATTTTTGGCGTCAGCAACCATTTTGTCTTTCATTTCACGTGCATCTTTCAATAAAGAATCACGTTCCATTCTAGCTTCTTGCAAAATACGTTGATTGTCGGCCTGCAAATTTTGCATTTCTTTTCTAGCGTTGTCAGCAGAAAGCAAGGCATTTTTGATTCCTTCTTCTCTTTCGTTAACGGCATCCAGAATAGGTTTCCAAGCAAATTTTTTCAACAACAAAATCAATCCAACAAAAATTATTGTTTGCCAGATAAATAATCCAAACGAAAAATCATTTATTAACTTTTCCATAGTATATTTTTAATTGTATTCTTTTAATTTAATTTTAAAACAAAAGCTGTAACCAACCGTTACAGCTTTTTGTTCTTCAGCATTATACAGCAAATAAAGCTGCAAATCCAATACCTTCAATAAGCGCAGCTGCAATAAGCATAGCTGTTTGAATTTTTCCAGTAGCTTCTGGTTGACGAGCGATAGCGTCCATTGCAGAACCACCGATTCTACCAATACCAATACCTGCTCCAATAACTACTAATCCTGCTCCAACGATTTTAGGAATTTCCATAAAAATATGTATTAAAAATTAAACATTCTTCTTGATTTTAGAGTTTAGATTTTAGAGTTTAGATTAGTGAAAATCTGAAATCTGAAATCTGAAATCTAAATTTTAATGATGAGCCTCTTCGTGATGATGCTCCTCTACTGCCGATCCAAAATACAATGCAGATAACATTGTAAAGATATAGGCTTGTAACAACGCAACTAATATTTCGATGATTGAAATAGCGAATGACAACATAAATGACAAGCTACTTCCTAACCAACTTTTGAAAATAAATATCAATCCAATCAAACTCATCAATACCACGTGACCAGCAAAAATATTGGCGTACAAACGAATCATTAATGCGAAAGGCTTGATAAATACACCCAATAATTCTATTGGTGCCAAAATTACTTTCATTGGAGTTGGCACACCTGGCATCCAGAAAATGTGTCCCCAATAATTTTTATTGGCTGTCAATGTTGTGATGATAAATGTGATGACTGCTAAACCGAAAGTAATAGCAATGTTTCCGGTAACGTTGATACCTAGTGGAGTCAAACCAAAGATATTCAAGAACCATACAAAGAAAAAGATGGTCAATAAATAACTCATATATCTTTTATAGTGTTTTTCGCCAATGTTTGGAATCGCGATTTCGTCACGAATATACAATACGATTGGTTCGAAAAGTCTTCCAAAACCTGCAGAAATTCCTCCGTTTTTAGCATATGATTTTGCTAAGCTTGAAAACAATAAAAACATCAACAAAGCCACAACCATTATAGTCAAAACTCCTTTAGTAATAGAAAGGTCTATTGGCATTGCGTTTGTAGGATGTCCGTGCTCTTCGATTAAAGTTCCGGCTGCATCGGTTTTGTATATTTTTTCGTGGTGTAACTTGTAGAAGTTTCCGTTTGATTCTGCAACAGCTTCTCCGTGGTGAAATTTTGATGAAGAGAAAAAGTGAACTCCGTTATCCCAAAGAATAATTGGCAAAGGAAAACCGTAATGAGCACCTGTTTCTTTGTCAGCAAAAAGGGAAAATTCATGACCATCTAAAACGTGATGACCAATAACTTCTTTGATTTGTTCTTTAATTTCCAAAGTTTCTTCTCCACTTTCTGGAGTAACAACTTCATGATTATTTGCAGTATCAGTATGTGCAGGTGTGTGTTCCGAAGGATTATTTGCAAAACCAAATAGTGGAAGACAGGCTATTAAAATTGTTATTATAAATTGAAGTGGTTTGTTTGAAATCACCATAACTGTTAATTATCTTAATTTTTACTCTCTGAAATTGGGTGCAAAGGTACATTTAAAATTAATATGCCAAAAACAAAAATATGTTTTTTTAACAGAATAATCGATTTAATCTCAAATTATTGCTTATTGTTTAGAATTCTAACCGTCGTTAGGGTTTCAATTGCTAAAAAGAATAAAAACACAATCAAAAAATTTGTTTTCTCAGTATTGCTGTTTGGGTTTTCTGAAAGTAATAATGGAAAGAAAAAAGCATAAGAAACTCCCATTTTTATACAAGTAAGCCATAAAAAGGCAAAACCAACAGAATCAATATTTTTTTCTTTTACTTGTATTAATCCAAAAATAATAATGATGGAACAAACAAAAAAAAAGCTATAAACTTCTTCTGTTGAAAAATATAAATTAGAAAACTTAGGATTGCTTTGATTTAAATAAAAAAACAACTTGTGCAGACTGTAAATCAATAATGACAAAAAACCAATTTCAAGAGTAGGCTTGTATTTTTTTAAATTCATTGATAATTACGAGGATTTATTAATGTCTTTTAGTTGCCTGTTTATATTATAGAATGCAATGGCAACTCCCAACAAAGTCATGATTTTAACAAACGCATTATGAATATTTGGGTATTTCTCGTCTAGCCAATCTCCAAAATACGAAAACAGAAAAATGATTGCTCCCATTTGAATAGGAATATTAATGAGTGCCAACCACTTGTTATTCGTTTTCTTCTTTGGGTTCTGACTGTCCGTCATTTGCGATTGTGTTTTTTGTGTTGGTTTTCATCATGCAAGAAGCACTAAAATCGGCACCGGGTTCTACGGATAATTTGCCGCAAATTACTTCACCATGAATACTGGCTTTGTGTTTTACGTTTAAAATTTCAACAACCGTAATTTTGCCATGATATTTACCTTCAATATCGGCATTTTTGCAGGTAATATCCCCAGAAACACTACCTTGAGGACCTATTACAATTTTCCCTTTGGATTGAAAATTGCCAATTAATTCTCCGTCTAATCTAAAATCTGCTTGAGAAATAATATCTCCTTTAATAATAGTTCCTTCTACAATTCGGTTTGTTTTTCCTAGTAAATCGGTGTATGATTTCGGTTTTTTATCAAACATGCTTACAACTTTTTGGTTGCGGAGTAGCTTTCTAAGTTTTTCTTAATTTGAATTACATTATAGTTACTCTCTGAAATCACAATTCCTGCTTCGCTCACTTTAAATTTTTCTTTTAATGTAGTTGCAATAGTTTCTCCGTATGCTTGTGAATTTATTTTATGAATGGTAACAAAACTCTCTTTCTCAGAATATTTATCTTGTGAATATGTCAATATTTTAGGCGTCTCTGCTTCTAAAAAAGCTTTAATTTTTACTTCTAATGCTTTGGCGTTTTTTTCATCTGTTGCAGGAATTTTATAAATAACCTTCCATTTTTTACTCTCAGTATCCTCACTCAATTCCATTCCTTCAAGCAAAGGAATTTGTTTGGTTACTATTTCTAAGGCTTTTTTACCTTCCTCACTATTTGGGTAATTATCAGCTACATTTTGCATAGCTGTTTTGTAAGCATCTAATCCTTTGAGTTTTCCTAGCGTGTTGGCTTTTAGCAACTCAAATTTAGGTACAATTTCATTTCCAGTATATTGAGTTATCAAGCCTTCTAACTGTTGCAATACAACCGAAAATTGTTCTTCTTGAAACAATTTGTAAACTTTATTATACACTCTATCCGAGTTTTCACTTTCAGAAACTGTACTTTGATTCGTGTTATTTATGATTTGAGCATAACGAGAATCAGGATACATGGAAGAAATTTTACGTTTCATTTCTTCTGCTTTATTCGCATCGGTAATTTGATAAATTTTATACAAATTGTACATCGTAGGCAAAATCAATTTTTCTTCCGGATTTTGCTGTAATAGTTGTTCCAACTTCGTACTCGCTAATTGATATTCCTTAAATTTTTCCTTATAAATTACCCCAATTTGATAGTAGGCGAAATTACGTTCTTTCATTATACTATCAATTTCGGTTTGCGATTGTGGCAACTTTTTCAAATAAAAATCGGCAGTATATTTTTCAATTACTTTTTCTTCTTTTGTGTCTTTTTTGGAAATAATTTCTTTAGCATCAGAAGTAATGCTATCATTAGCTACTTTTTCTTTTTCAGATGAAATTCTCCAATATCCTTCTGAAGCTCTACTTCCCCAATTTTTTTTGAATTCTATCTTTCCAAAAGAAACTAGCGTTGGATTATAAAAATAAAAAGCACTCGCCGTTTGAT
>CAMAWK010000173.1 GCA_945861915.1 Flavobacterium psychrophilum
GGAGCAAAAAATAAGGCTAACAATATCAATGTAAAAGCCGCCATCCACTCAAAATTACCATTGAGCAAACCCGAATCAAAACCACTTTGGGCTAAACTTACCAAGTGAACGGTAGAGATATTGGTGGCGAATAATGCCAAACCAATCGCTGGCCATTTCAATGATTTACCTGCCAAAAAATATTCGCCGGCAGCATTGTCTTTGCTTTTCTTTTTGTGACCGATTCCGTACCACAATCCAACGGCTAGAATTCCTAAAACGTAACAAATGCTTATAATTATATCTGTAGATTCTATCATTTATTTTCTTATTTTTTTATTTTAAAAGTTCTTTTAAATCACAACTACTTCCGGCTTCCATTGGCGTTTTATATACTCCATTTTCAATTTGGACAGGATGTACAAAATGTTTTTGAAGATGCGGAATGTGTTCCAAAAATAAGGCTTCGTGTCCCATTGAAATATGATTGAACAAAACCAAATGCTGGTGCAATTGTCCCATATCGCCCACGTGCGGTACGACTGGAATTCCGTATTTTTTACACAGCAAACTCACCGAAATAAACTCGCTAATACCGCCCACTCGCACCGCATCTACTTGCATAAATCCTGCACTGTGGGTTTGAAGGTAATTTTTGAAAATAATTCGGTTAGGCACGTGTTCGCCCAAAGCTAATTTTGTAGGCGCAATCGCTTCTGCCAAAACCTTATGTGCTAAAACATCATCTGGATGAGTTGGTTCTTCAATCCAATAGGGATTCATTGACAAAAATTGCGGACAAATTTCTAATGCTTGAGGCAAAGTCCATTGCTGATTGGCGTCAAGCATAATAGTGGCGGCATCTCCAGCGGCATCTCGCACAATATGCGAACGGCGAATGTCTCGTTCAAATTCCTTCGAACCCACTTTCAGTTTCATCGCTGTAAAACCTTCTGCCATCGCTTTATGGACATTTTCTTTGACTTTTTCGTCACTATAATTAAACCAACCGATTGAAGTGTCGTAACCTGGATATCCTTTTTCAATGATTTTTGAGCGTTGGTCTTTTCCTGTTAGGTTTGTTTGCAATAAATCAATTGCTTGATCACGAGTCATTTCATCTTCTAAATAAGAAAGGTCTAACGTATGTACGATTTCTTCGGGAGTCAAATCAATCAATAATTTCCATAACGGAACCCCTCTTTTTTTTGCCCATAAATCGTAACAAGCGTTGGTAACCGATGCCAATCCCAAATGTGCCACTCCTTTGTGTGGACCCAACCATCGAAACTGCTGTTCATTGGAAAGTTCATTAAAAATAACACCAAAATTGGACATTATTTCCTCAATATCTTTTCCTTTTAATTGTTCTGCATAAAACTGAGCCGCTTTGCAAACAAGGTCATTTCCTTCGCCCAATGTAAAAGCAAATCCCGCGCCTGTATGACCACTGTCGTCGTGTAATTGAGTAACAGCATAGGAATAAATAGGATTTCGATGTATGGCATCGCTACCTGCGCCACTTCCTAAAGGGTATCGTGCATCGGCTGTTGAAATTTTGAAAATCATTTGAAATTGTATTAGATATAATAGAGTTTTTCTGTTTTAACTACTTCTAATTTATAGAAAATTGAGCTTTAATAAATTCTTAATTAAAATCTATATTTACAAAAATAGCCACCCTAAGACAATAAATAAATAGGGTATTTAATTATTATGATGGATTATTTGATTACATTTTAATAAAAAATAGAAAACAGTAAAAAAACGAAAATAATATCATATTATAAATTCTAAAATACGGCTTTTTAAGTGATAATATCAATAAATTTTTGAATAAAATTAGATAGTATAAAATAAATTATTCGAAAATGTATCAAAACCACCAATTCTAATTTACATTCAATTTGAAATAAATTTATATATTCACAAGCTTTTTCTTTTTATTTTGTACAAAATGATTATTTATTGGAAAGTATAAAAACTATCTTTGATTGAAAACATAATTAATGAAAAAAATTAAACAAAGAGATGGATTTCAGGGTGAAAAACTAATTTCATTGCCTGAAAGTGTTTGGAAAAAAGCCATTCAAACCAATCCAGTTTTAGCTAATTTATACCTGACTCATATCGGTTATTTTCCCAAAGCTTCTTATCATTTTAGAGAGCGAAAAAACGGCTGTTCTGATAATATATTAATTTATTGTATGCACGGTCGAGGTTGGTATAGCATAAATGATATCCGTTTTGAAGTAGGAATGAATGAATATTTTATTATTCCAGCGAATAAAGAATTGATTCGCTACGGAGCCGATGAGAAAGATCCATGGACTATATATTGGATTCATTTTAGCGGATGCGATATTCATACTTTCAATCAAAGTTTTAATATTGGATTACTTGATGGACCACAACCACTATTTTTAAACAACAAAGGATTAGAACTTTGGGAAACCATGTACACTAGTCTAGAAATGGGTTTTGGTATTGAAAATCTCAACCGAACGAATCTTTGTTTGTATCATTTTATTTCCACTTTTTTATATCCTGACACTCTTTTGAATGAAAAAAAACAAGATGAAAAGGATTTGATTAGTAAGACTATCACTTTTATGCGAAGTAGATTTTCTGAAAAATTAACTTTAGAAGATTTAGCAAGTTTCAATACGCTGTCGGCTTCACATATATCGTTGCTTTTTAGAAAAAGAACAGGCATGTCGCCTTTGGATTATTTTATACATTTAAAATTGCAGCATGCGTGTTTATTGCTATTGACAACCGATTCAAAAATAAAATATATTGCCTCCGAATTAGGGTATGAAGACCCTTATTATTTTTCGCGATTATTCAAAAAATACATTAAAATGTCACCATTACAATATCGATTTTCACCTCCATTTAGAAATTAAAAAATCTAAAAAAATCTGTAAGATAAGAGGCAATTTCGAATACAGCTCGAAAAAGACATAAAAAAAACCGAACATTTCTGTTCGGTTTGGTCGGGGTGGCAGGATTCGAACCTGCGGCCTCCTGCTCCCAAAGCAGGCGCGATAACCGAGCTACGCTACACCCCGAAAGCGGGTGCAAATATAGTATTATTTTTTGCTTACACAAAACATTTTAAAAATAAGGGAAGATTAAATTGGTTTTATTGTTGTTTAAAAAACGACTCTTTAATAATAAGATATTATATTTGACAACCATACTAAATGTAGTAGAAAATGCAAAACGAAAATCAAGAATTAAAATTAGCTGTATTAATTGATGCAGACAATGTTCCGTATAGTAATGTAAAAGGGATGATGGAGGAAATTGCCAAATATGGTACTCCCACTACCAAACGCATTTATGCCGATTGGACCAAACCAAATGCGAATGGTTGGAAGTCAGTTTTGTTAGAGCATGCCATCACGCCCATTCAACAATATAGTTATACCGTGGGCAAAAACTCATCCGATTCAGCTATGATTATAGATGCCATGGATTTATTATATTCGGATAAAGTAGATGGATTTTGCATTGTTTCAAGCGATTCCGATTTTACCAGATTAGCTATCCGTTTGCGAGAATCAGGAATGAAAGTCATTGGCATTGGTGAAAAGAAAACCCCCAATTCGTTTATTGTGGCCTGTGATCGATTTATTTATATCGAAGTTTTGGATGGCGCTACCAAAAAAACACGAGCTGTAAATTCGCCAACTAAATCATCCAAATCATCCAACTCCGCTTCAAATTCAAAAAAAATAGTTGACCCAAGTAGTAACGAACAAACCGAACAAAAAGAAACGACAACTAAAATTGATATTCAAACAATCGAATTGATTGAAGATACAATTGATGCTATCGGCGATGAAGATGGCTGGGCTTTTCTAGGCGATGTTGGTAATTTGATTGTAAAGAAAAAACCTGAATTCGACCCCAGAAATTATGGTTTTTCAAAATTGACTCCTATGCTAAAATCATTAACCGATATTCTCGAAATAGACGAACGCGATTCGGATAAAAAAGGAATTAAACACAATTATGTACGTTTGCGATACAGCTAATTCAAGAATTATGAAAATCGTTTTCGCTACCAATAACCCAAATAAAATTCTCGAAGTACAGGCGTTACTGCCTACAACTATAGAAATCGTAAGTTTAGAAAGCATTGGTTGCTTCGAGGAAATTCCTGAAACTGCTGATACAATTGAGGGAAATGCTATTTTGAAAGCCAATTATGTCAGTCAAAAATATGGTTTCGATTGTTTTGCTGATGATACAGGGCTTGAAGTTGAAGTGCTTAATAATGAACCAGGTGTTTTTTCGGCTCGGTATGCTGGCGAACAAAAAAATGCCGATGACAACATGAACAAATTGTTAGACAATTTATCCAATCAATCCAACAGAAAGTCACGGTTCAAAACAGTCATCGCTTTAAATCTAAAGGGAGAACAGTTTCTTTTTACAGGAATTTGTCAAGGCGAAATAACTTTAGAAAAATCAGGAAGTCAAGGTTTTGGCTACGATCCCATTTTTAAACCAGATGGTTTTAGCGAAACTTTTGCGCAACTTTCGTTAGACGAAAAAGGCAAAATTAGCCATCGTGGCAAAGCAACAGCAAAGTTGATTGATTTTCTAAAAAATAAATAATAATCGAAACCATTCAGTTCAATTTTATCCTAAAACACCAAATCTGAAATCTGAAATCTAAAATCTAAAATCTAAAAATCTGATAATCAAATAATAATAAAAAATTAAATCTGAATTTTCTGTTAGATTATGTCGTTTTTAAACTGTACTTTTGCACCAAATTTTAAAAATACATAATGAACAAATTTGAACAATTAGGATTGAGTGAATCGCTAC
>CAMAWK010000174.1 GCA_945861915.1 Flavobacterium psychrophilum
AATGAGGATTTAAATCAGCTCAATCTGTCTTTTGAAAAAGGGCAAATTTCTCGTGAAAATTTTCTACTTGGTATTCAAAAACACACTTCAAATGCTTCAATTGATGAAATCACAACGGCTTGGAATGCCATTCTTTTGGACTTTCCACTTAGAAGATTAGAGTTTTTGCAAAAACTATCCAAAAAATACCGCCTATTTTTGTTGAGCAATACCGATGCTATTCACATCGAAACTTTTGAAAGAGAAAATGGAGTTTCGTTTTATAGTGATTTTTACCAATGTTTCGAAAAAGTCTATTTTTCTTTCGAAATGGGAATGCGAAAACCCGATGTTGAAATATACAATTTTGTGTTGGCGCAACATCATTTAGTTCCAAAAAACACCCTTTTTGTAGATGATAAAAAAGAAAATACAGATGCCGCAGCTTCGCTAGGAATTCATGTTTGGAATTTACAAGTGGGGAAAGAAGATGTGGTGGACTTGTTTTCTAGAAATGAATTGCCTTTTTAAAATCAATGCAATAATTAGGATTAATTTTTGCAACAAATTATGGAAGACACCTACAAAACCATTTCTTTTCCTTCTCCAGAAACCATATTTAAAGAGAAAAGCAGCACTTTTTATGGTTATGCATTCCCAATCGAATCTGAATTAGAGGTAAAACCCATTTTGGATGTTTTACGAAAAAAATACCCCCATGCCGTTCATTATTGCTACGCTTATAAAATAGGAACTGAATCCATTCATTATAGAGCCAACGACGATGGAGAACCAAGTAATAGTGCTGGAGTACCTATTTACAGACAAATTCAGTCGTTTTCACTTACCAATGTTTTAGTAGTCGTGGTTCGGATTTTTGGAGGAATAAAATTGGGTGTAAGTGGTTTGATTAGTGCGTATAAAACTTCGTCACAAGTAACATTGGAATCTTGCGAAATAATTGAAAAAACTATCAATTGCAGCTTTTTGATATCGTTCGATTACAAGAATATGAATAAAGTGATGCGTATTCTGAAAGAAAATAAAATCAATAGTACAAATCAAAGAATGGGACTGAGTTGCAAAATCGAAATTAGTATCCGAAAAAAAATAGCAAAAAAAATCTTTGAGATTTTTGATTCTGCATTCGAAATTGAAATAAAAGAGATTTAAAAATTTCTTAAAAAAAACATCGTTTTTTAATTATTTCGCAACAAAAAAAAAGACTACATCGATTTCTTTTTTAATAATTCGAAAATGTAAGTTGGAGGAGCAATCGGACGACCTGTTTTCATGTCTACAAATACCAATATTGAACTACCCGTTGTTAATAACTCTTGCGCTTCGTTATACAATTCATAATCAAATTCTATCTTGACATTAGACTGATTTGTAAGTATTGTTTTTAATGTCAACAAATCGTCATAGCGAGCCGGTTTTTTATAATTCATTGTTAAAGAAACAACCGGAAGCATAATTCCGTTATCTTCCATCCATTTATAAGAAACCCCTTTGTTTCTAAGCCATTCCACCCTACCCATTTCGAAATATTGCGCATAATTACCGTGATAAACTACTCGCATTTGATCCGTTTCTGAATAGCGAACACGTATTTGAATTTGATGATATTCCATTGAAATATTGATTAAAAATTAAATTTTACAAAGCCCCATACAACAATATTTTATAAAAATTATATCTAAAAAATTTTTTTTTAGAAAAAATTGTTCACATATTTGTTACCCCGTAAAAGAAGAAAAAAACAACCTCTTTTTTTACATCAAATTAGAATAAAAAACCAAATAATTTAACCAATTCATGAACATAACTGCTCAATCAGTGTGGGAAAACTGTTTGTCTTTTATAAAAGACAATATTCCAGACCAAGCCTATAAAACTTGGTTTGAACCAATCAAATCAGTTGAACTTACCGATAATGCGTTATATATTCAAGTTCCTAGTAAATTTTTCTACGAATGGCTAGAAGAACACTACGTTAAATTATTAAAAGTTGCATTAACCAAAGAACTGGGAAAAAACGCAAAGTTACTCTATAAAATTAAAATGGAGAACACTTACGGCAACAAACAACCCTTTACTGAGCAATTACCAAGTGCCAATCGTGTATCGATGAAACCACAAGAAGTAGACGCTCCTTTTAAAAATTTGAATCCAGAATTAAAAAATCCGTTTGTTATTCCTGGAATTCGAAACCTTAAAATTGAATCTCAATTAAACGCCAACTATAGTTTTGATAATTTTTTAGAAGGTGATTCTAATAGATTAGCCCGTTCTGCTGGTATGGCTGTAGCCAATAAACCAGGCGGAACTTCCTTTAATCCATTATTAATTTTTGGTGGTGTAGGTTTGGGTAAAACCCATTTAGCTCATGCTATTGGTGTTGAAATTAAAGATAAATATCCGGAAAAAACCGTACTTTACATTTCAGCTGAGATTTTCACTCAACAATATGTAGATTCCATCAAGAAAAATAATAGAAATGATTTTATTCATTTTTATCAATTAATTGATGTTTTAATTATTGACGATGTTCAATTTCTCTCAGGAAAAACTGGAACTCAAGATGTATTTTTTCACATATTCAATTACTTGCATCAAAACGGAAAACAGGTTATCCTGACTTCCGACAAAGCGCCAGTTGATATGCAAGATATTGAACAACGATTGCTATCTCGTTTCAAATGGGGATTGTCGGCAGAATTGCATCAACCGGATTATGAAACAAGAATTGCTATACTCAAAAATATTTTATACCGTGACGGCGTAACGATTGCCGAAGAAATCATAGAATATGTAGCCCGAAACATAAAATCAAATGTAAGAGAACTAGAGGGCGCAATTATATCTCTAATCGCTCAGTCTTCGTTTAACAAAAAAGAAGTAACAATTGAATTGGCCAAAAATGTAGTCGAGAAATTTGTGAAAAATGTAAAACGAGAAATCTCTATCGATTACATTCAAAAAATCGTTTCCGATTATTTTCAATTAGATATTGAAACGCTTCAATCAAAAACAAGAAAAAGACACATTGTCCAGGCTAGACAATTAGCTATGTTTTTTTCTAAAAAATTCACCAAAGCTTCTTTAGCAAATATTGGTTCTCAAATTGGAGATCGCGATCATGCCACAGTTTTACACGCTTGTAAAACAGTTGATAATTTGGTAGCTACAGACAAACAATTCAAAAAATTTGTCGAAGATATTCACAAAAAACTAACGCTATAAAAGCGCATCATGGCCATAAAAATTGTAATGGTGTGTTTGGGAAATATTTGTCGATCCCCTTTAGCTGAAGGAATATTAGCTTCTAAACTTCCTAAAAAAAAATTTATTGTTGACTCCGCTGGAACAGGTTCTTGGCATATCGGACATTCCCCTGATGAACGTTCTATTCTCACTGCCAAAAAAAACAAACTCGATATTTCTAATCAAAAAGGAAGACAATTTACCGCTTCCGATTTTGATGAATTTGATTATATTTATGTGATGGACAATTCCAACTATATCGATGTGATTGGGTTAGCAAAAAACGAAGAACAAAAACAAAAAGTGGAACTCATTTTAAATGCATTATTTCCTGGCGAAAATGTAGACGTCCCTGACCCTTATTATGGCTTGCAAAACGGTTTTGACTCCGTTTATAAAATGCTGGATGAAGCATGCGAAGTCGTTGCCGAAAAACTACTAAAAAAACATTCCTAATTGTTTTTTAATAAAAATTAATTAAATCAAAATTACATATGAAACCTACTACTTCACTAGGGAAATTATACCTCATACCCACCACTTTAGGGGAAAATAATCCTGACGAAGTATTGCCGTTTACCGTAAAAAGAACCATTGAACTAATTGATGATTATATTGTCGAAAACGAAAAAACGGCTCGTAAATTCATTAAAAGCATTTACCCTGAAAAAATACAATCCTCGCTACTACTAAGCACCTTAAACAAGCACACCGAAACATCGGAACATGCAACGATGTTACAAGCTTGTTTAGAAGGAAAAAATATAGGATTAATGAGCGAAGCGGGTTGTCCAGGAGTTGCCGATCCTGGCGCTGTAATCGTGAAATTGGCTCATGAAAAAGGCATACAAGTGATTCCGTTAGTCGGACCATCATCTATACTTTTAGCGATAATGGCATCGGGAATGAACGGACAAAGTTTTACATTTAATGGCTACCTTCCTATTGATAAATCTGAAAAAAAAACAGCATTAAAAAATTTAGAAAAAATATCTCAAGACAAAAATCAATCGCAAATTTTTATTGAAACACCCTATAGAAATAACAAAATGTTGGAGGATATTTTGCAAGCGTTACAACCAGGCACTTTTTTATGTATTGCTACCGATATTACTTTGCCAACCGAATTTATCAAAACAAAGCGAGCTTCGGATTGGAAAAAAATTAAGGTCGATTTACACAATCGACCTACCATTTTTATCATTCACAAAATGTAAATTAAGAATTCACCTTTGCATTTTTATCAGCCACAATATAGGAAGTGTCGTATCCGCTAAAATCTTCTAAATAACTCCTCACCGAAGTACCGTAAGCATCTTTCAAGAATCTTTTTCCATTGCTTCTAAAATATTTTTTTACAGAACCTGCACCACCAAGATGCGCTGCCGCTAATATTCCAGACTCAGTAATTAGCACTCCATTTACAACATTGCCATCGTATTTTGCAATTTCGTCTTGCAACAACCATTTATTTTTTGCCAATAACGCTACAAAAGCTTTTTCTTGTAATCTAGGATTATTCAAAAAGGCTTCAGAATTATAAATTCCGACAGTTTTAAG
>CAMAWK010000175.1 GCA_945861915.1 Flavobacterium psychrophilum
TTTCTTTTAATTGCTGTATATGAATTTTGTGATTTAATAAAAATCAACAAAATTTTCCCCCTTCTTTTTGCGGCAACGATTTATTTTTTACATTTTCAAGTTGCCAATGCATCCGAAAAAGAAATCCTTTTTTATGAATTAAGATTCAACAAAAATGTGGATTTAATGCTGCTTTTTTTGACATTGTTTGTTTCTATTAAAAGTATCGTTTTTTTGTTTGATAAAGGAGCCAGTTCGATTTCTGTTCTTTCAAAATACATCTATCTTTTAGGTTATATTATACTTCCCTTTATTTTGATTACAAAAATTCCTTTTGGAAGTGCAGGTTACAATCCCAAAATCATGATCAGTATTTTTCTTCTGATTTGGACCAACGATACATTTGCTTACATTGTTGGGAAATCCATCGGAAAGACAAAACTATTTGAGACTGTTTCTCCCAAAAAAACGATAGAAGGCTTTTTGGGCGGAATAGTTTTCGCTATTATTGTGAGTTATTTTATTTCTAAATATTATATCGAAATCAAGGATAGTAATATTTATATTTGGATAGTTACAGCCACAATTGTTGGTGTTTTTGGAACCATTGGCGATTTAATTGAATCCAAGTTCAAGCGAATTGCAGAAAAAAAAGACAGCGGAAAAATAATGCCAGGTCACGGAGGCATTTTAGATCGCTTAGATAGTGTTATATTTGTGGCACCAATTATTTATTTATTTTACCAAATTCTACAGTATGTTTCATAAAGAAGGTGCTCCGTCTATTTTATTAGGAACTGTTTTTACAGTTTTTGCTCTTTTATTGTCCGAAAAATTCATTGATATTTATTGGTTAAAAATGACCATTCAGATTGCAGCATTTCTAATTTTAATTATCATTTTACAGTTTTTTAGAAATCCGAAACGGAATTTTATTCTTAACGAAAATCAAATACTTTCGCCAGTAGACGGAAAAGTAGTGGTGATCGAAGAGGTTTTTGAAGCAGAGTTTTTCAAAGACAAACGAATTCAAGTTTCTATTTTCATGTCGCCAATTAATGTACACGTTACTCGATACGCTTTGAGCGGAATCGTAAAATTTAGCAAATACCATCCAGGTAAATTCTTGGTCGCTTGGCATCCAAAAGCCAGTGAAGAAAACGAGAGAACCACTGTTGTGATTGAAAACAAGACTTTTGGAGCAGTACTTTACAGACAAATTGCGGGTGCTTTGGCGCGAAGAATTGTCAATTACGCCGAAGAAGGAACGCAAGTGATACAAGGCGAAGATGCTGGTTTTATAAAATTTGGTTCAAGAGTAGATTTATTTTTTCCACTTGGGACCCAAATTAATGTTGCACTCCATCAAAAAGCAGTAGGCGGAAAAACCTGTATTGCTTCTGCATCAGTATGAGTTCAAAAGATTTAGATTCGCAATTTCAAGAAGCGGTCGAAATCGCTTCCAATATGGCTCAAACCGATTTGCCTCAAGATGTGCAATTGCAATTGTATGCTTTTTACAAACAAGCCACTTTTGGGACTTTGAGCTTTAATCACTCTGAAAATTCCGACCTTAGAAACGCCTTCAAAATTAATGCTTGGATTCAAGTGAGCCATTATTCTATCGAAGAAGCGAAAGAAAATTATATCGAAATTGTACATTCTATTCTTAAAAAATAGTACACATTATGAAATGAGCATGACCTAAAATTGGTCGCAAAAAACAATGGAGATATGTGAATTACATATGACCGATAAAAAACAATAAATATCTAAATATGAAAAAAAATTACCATTTATTACTAAGTTTTATTGTACTTATTGCACTGATTTCTTGCAACAAAAAAAAGTTAACCGAAGTTGTTGAGGTGCCTTTGCCTTCTGCTGAAGAAAAAATAACTATGGGAGTTCCCTATGATGTAACTGCTGAAGAAGGAACTTTTCAATTGCAAAAAATAGGGTATTTATATGATGAATTGAATCCGAGTATTTCGCCCTTGACCCTGGAAACGCATTATTCAAAACATTATTTGACGTATACAAATAACTTAAATAAGGCGATTGTAGGAACAGAATTGGAAGGTTTGACAATTGAAGAAGTCTTAGCAAAATTAGAAACCAGTATTCCTGAAATAAAAAATAATGCAGGAGGATATTACAATCATTCGCTCTATTTTGATTGTTTGTCAGCCAAAGGAGGCGGAATGCCCAAAGATACTTTAGCAACCGCCATCACAAAAAAGTTTGGCTCTTTAGAAGAATTTACAAAATCTTTCAAAGATGAAGCGACCAAACAATTTGGTTCGGCTTGGGTTTGGTTAGTGGTGGATTCATCGGGAGAATTACAAATTACGAGTACACAAAACCAAGACAATCCTTTGATGCGAAACGCAGTAATAAAAGGAACTCCTATTTTGGCGTTAGACCTTTGGGAACATGCCTATTATATCGATTATCAATACAAAAGAAAATTGTATGTAGATGCTTTTTTTAAAGTTATCAATTTGAAAAAAGTAAACGAAAATTATTTAGCTGCTATCGAAAAAGAATGATATTCTTGATTATTACTTCAATTCATAAATAAACGATTCCGAAGGAGCAATGGTTATTTGCACTCTTCCTTCCCCATTTTCGACTCTTAATTTGGCTTTGTTTTTTGAATACAACTGATCAATTAAATCAAATTCTCCGTCACTTAGATTCCATTTTTGTATAATATCTGCTGGAATTCGTAGTTCAAAATAGCTAGTAGAAAGCCAATAAAAGTTGGCAACAATAATCAATTTTTGAGTTTCAGACCAGCGAACATAGGAATAAATAGCAATATCATAACTTGGAGTGATATTTCGATTACTGGATTGTATTTCCTGAAAATTGCCCATTAAAGCAGGACTTTTCAATGAAAAATTAAGTAGTCTTTTATAAAAATCACGCAAGTCTTTTTCATTTTTCGACAGCTGACCGCCATCAAATTTTCCTTCATTCATCCAGCGTTGGTGACTGGGAACGCCTACATAATCAAAAATGGATGTTCGAGATGCTGTGCCAAAACCCCCATTTTCATTGGCTGCTTCGCCTACTTCTTGACCAAAATAAATCATCGTGGGCGAAGTGCTTATCGTTGTAGAAACCACCATCAAGGGTTTTCCTTTTTCGGGAGTTCCGGCAAATTCCGAATTTGCCAATCGTTGTTCATCATGATTGTCCAAAAAAGTAAGCATATGATGTTCAATGTCAGCCAAATAATGACGAATATGAGTTAGTTCATCTGGCCAAGAACGCCCTTGAATGATGTCTTTTAATTTATCATAAGTCCCTACTTTGTCATACAAATAATCCATTTTTCCGAAATGAATATAATTGCGATACTCGTTTGGATTGTAGACTTCTGCCATTAAAAAAGCATTTGGATTCGCCACTTTTATCGCGGAATTCATATAACTCCAAAATTCAAAAGGCACTAATTCTGCCATGTCGTAGCGAAAACCATCGACACCCTTGTCAGTCCAATACAAAGCAATATCTCTAAATTTTATCCATGAATTGGGTACTTCTTTATCTGCCCAAAAGTCAAAATGTTCTTGATAATTTTTAGTATTAAAATCCCAAGGCAATTCAGGAAAATCTTTGAATCCATCAGGGCGAATACCATAATTTACCTTAACTGTTTCATACCAATCATTGCGGTCTGGTTTTGCCATTCGTGACCCGTTTCCTGTCCATTTTGCTGGAAATTCCTCGAACTTCTCGTCTGTTAGAGGATTAAATTCGCCGTTCAATGGAGTTTCAATATCAGGAAGTTCAAATGTGGAATTTGGGATGTAATAAAAATTATTATCCCGATTGTATTCTACTGAAACATCATCATCTGCACCAAAATCTCTAACGCCTTTCGGATTGGTTTTGCCTTCATATTTTCGGGCTAAATGATTGGGAACAATATCGATAATGACCTTCATTCCAACTTTGTGAGTTCTCGAAATCAAAGACTCAAATTCTTCTAAACGCTTTGCTGGATTGGTTGCCAAATCGGGATTTACATTATAATAATCTTTAACAGCATAGGGTGAACCTGCACGACCTTTTACCACTTCGGGACAATCATTTGAAATACCATACGCGGTGTAATCTCTAATCACCGCATGATGTGGAATTCCGGTATACCAAATATGGGTAATTCCTAAATCTTTTATTTCTTTTAAGGCTTTGGTGGTGAAATCTTTAAATTTTCCCACTCCGTTTTCCTCGATGGTTCCCCAAGGTTTATTGGTCGTATTTTTGTTTCCAAATAACCGGGTAAATACCTGATAAATAACAATTTTATTTTTGGTCATGATTTTTTTGATATGGTTGGTAAAGTTACAAAAAGCATTTTTTAAAGTTTATTAATTTTGAGTGCATTCACCTAAAAATTGACCTATAATATTTAGTTGACTTATCATAAAAATAGTATTTTTCAAAATTATAAATCAAATTGTATATGTTGAAAAATACTTCGATTCTTGTTATCCTTTTTTGTTCTTTTTGTTTAACCTCGAATGCAAAAAACTATTATTTCAGTTCTTCCTCAGGGAATGATGCTAACGATGGAACCGAAAATAGTCCTATGGCAACTATATCAAAATTAAATGGATTGGTATTAGTGGCTGGAGATAAAATACTATTTAAAAAAGGCGATACATTCGTTGGACAAATTTTAGTTTCCTATTCAGGTAGTTTGGGAGCCCCCATAATTTATGATAGTTACGGAACAGGTGATTTGCCTGTTCTTACTGCTAGTAATGGCAGTAATGG
>CAMAWK010000176.1 GCA_945861915.1 Flavobacterium psychrophilum
AAAAAAATAAATAGTTATGATTAAAATTAAATGGTTTTTGTTGTTATTCTTGTTTCCAATCCTAATTTTTTCTCAGGATAAAATAATCAAAGGGAAAGTGGTTGATAAAGCTGGTTTAGGCATACCAGGTGTAACAGTTGTACTTAAGGATTCAAATACCGCCACAACAACAAATTTTGACGGAGACTATTCAATAGCTACCGGAAAAATTAAAAATGGAATTCTGGTATTTAGTTATATAGGATATACCTCTAAAAATATGATTTTTAATAATCAAAACAATACCATTAATGTGTCCTTGTCAGAATCTCAACAACAACTAGAAGAAGTGGTCGTTACCGCTTTAGGCATTAAAAGAGAGAAAAAATCTCTAGTCTATGCTACACAAACTATCGATACCCAAGATATGACAGAAGCTAGGTCCACCAATTTTTTAAATGCGCTATCGGGAAAAGCGGCGGGCGTTCAAATTGTAAAATCGGGTACTCCTACGGGATCTACTAGGGTAGTGATTAGAGGGCTTACATCAGTAACAGGGGATAATCAACCCTTGTATGTGATTGATGGTATCGCTCTTGATAGTGGTCAAGGAGATGGTTCCGTTTCCGTTTGGAATGATGGTGGTAAAAATACCGCTGTATCTGACATTGACTATGGTAGTCCATTATCTCATATTAATCCAGACGATATAGACAGCATAGATATTTTAAAGGGGCCAAATGCCGCAGCGCTATATGGTTCGAGAGCTTCAAATGGTGTGGTGTTGATCACAACAAAAAAGGGTAAAGCTAATAGTAGTCTTGGCGTAACCATCAATTCAAATTCATCTTATATTACCAATAGAGAATATCCCTATTACCAATATGTTTATGGTTCAGGTAGTGGTGGTCGATTAGTTTCTAGCGCTGCTGGTATTGATCCTGTCACCGGTTTACCTAGTGTAGCTGGAATTAATAGCTATAGGGCTTATGGAGCTCTAATGTTAGGTCAAGATATTATGGGCTTCACTGGAACGCAGTCAAAATACCTTCCAAAACCCAATAACATTAAGGAGTTATATCAAATGGGAGTGGTAACAACTAATAGCTTTGCCATTGACAAAGGGGGAGATCAAGGTTCTTTCAGACTCTCTTTTGCCAATACTTCTGGAGACCATGTTATGGAAAATTTGGAGGTACAGAAAAAAAACAACCTAACCTTTAGAGGATCGCAAAAAATTTCAAAAAGTCTTACTACAGACATGAGTGTATTGTACACTAACAATAAAGTAAAAAACCGGACGTATCAAAATGGAAGCGAGCGAAATCCCGCAAATAATTATATGTATATGTTGCCTGATATGGGTAAAGATAATTTACTTCCTTATAAAACGGATGAAAATCTAGCCTTTGCCGCCCCAGGAAATGGTCCATTTAAAAACCCCTATTGGAACTTATATGAAAACAGTAATCAAGATGAGGCTAATAATTTAATTGGAAATGTTACTTTAAATTGGGAAATTCTAAAGGGACTTAGTCTTAAATCAAAAGTTAATGGTTCCGTAAATCTAGTACAGGGCGAAGAGTTTAATAATATGGGAGCTGCTTATGACCCGGATGGTTTTTATAGAACATTTAATAACCAAACACAGAACTGGAATTATGAAGCTATTTTAAATTACAATAAGAAATTTGAAGATTTTTCTATTGTTGCCTTAGTAGGGGCTAATAGGTTTGATTTGACCTCTTCTCAAAGACAAACAAGAATAAACAGCTTGATAGTTCGTGATGTAAGGAGTTTGTCAAATTCTAACGGTATACCAGAAGTAATAGAAATAGACGCCAGAAAAAGGGTAAATTCAGCCTTTAGTTCGCTTTCTTTAGGCTATAAAAACACTTATTATATTGATGTAACAGCCAGAAACGATTGGTCTTCTACTTTACCTAGCAATAATAACTCCTATTTTTATCCATCTGTAGGCGGAAGCTTTATTTTTTCAGAATTGATTCCAAAAAATAATATCTTGACGTACGGAAAGATAAGAGGTTCTTATGCACAAGTTGGTAACGATACCAAGCCCTATAATACGATAACAAACTATCAATATGGAGGATTGTATAACACTTCAGCATGGTTGGCCTTTCAGACCACAAGAAACAATTCAGATTTGAAGCCTGAATTAACTTCTTCGAATGAATTTGGTATTGAAACAAAACTTTTTAAAAATAGAGTTTCCTTGAGTGCAACCTATTATGAATCTTCAACAATTAATCAAATTATTGCGGCTCAAACTTCATCATCAAGTGGTTTTTCCAGTCAATTTTTTAATGCAGGTGAAATACGGAGTAAAGGGATGGAGGTTGTTTTTTCTGGAAAAATCATAGACAATTCCTTTAAATGGGCTGTCGATTTAAATTGGTCCAAAAATGAATCTTTAGTTGTTTCGTTAATTGATGGTGTAGATCGTTTGTCATTAAGAACATGGTTTAATGTGAATGTTTTTGCCGAAGTGGGGAAACCCTTAGGAGAGTTAAGGGGTAATGTTCAAGCAAGGGATCCCGAAACAGGCATACCATTAGTATTAGAAAATGGTCGCATTGCATGGAAGCAAAATGAAGTACTTGGCAATGCACAACCAGATTGGATAGGGGGATTAAAAAATTCGTTTAGTTATAATGGTTTTTCTTTAAATGTACTTTTAGACGCAAAAATCGGAGGCGAGATGTATTCTGGTACAATGTTAAAGACTGTTAACCAAGGAGCTCACGCAGACACCTATGCTGCAAGAGATGAATTTTTATTTTCAAGCGTAATCATGGGTGAGACCGCCGAAGAACGTTTTGGTAGAGGACTTTACGGAAATACTTATGCGGATAGTGATCGTATTAAAGGAAGACAATATGCCGGATCAGCCATTTCAACAACTGACGCAAATGGTAATTTAGTAGCGAAACGTGATGCAAATGGAAACATAGTGTATTCAAACGCATTTATAAGTCCAGAAAACTATGGCTTTGATGGATTGAATGATCAGCGGCGATTTACTTATGACGCTTCTTATGTTAAACTTAGAGAGATCACAATAGGTTACACTTTTCCCAATAAATTTTTAAAGAAAACCCCTTTCCAAAGAGCTAAATTTTCTTTAGTAGGGCGAGATTTATGGACCATTTATAGAAATACTCCTCAAGGGATAGATCCAGAAGCAGGAACCACATCTGGTAATGGTCAAGGAATTGAATATGGCTCTTTTTTGCCCACACGAACCCTTGGAATAAATATTAACCTAGGATTTTAATTCAAATAAAATGAAAAAAAATAAATATATAAGCAAATTATTTTTGGTAGCTTTTTTAGCAATCGGGATGTTTTCATGCACTGATGGTTTTGAAGACATGAATCAAAACCCAAATAATTTTAATGATGCTACACCAGAAGCCTTGTTCGCTGGTGCTGTAAAAAGCACTGTAGATCTTGTTGGTGGTGATATGAATGATCAAATGTATAATAATTATGCTAGTTTCTATGGAGGAAAGGGAGGACAGTTTCCAAAGTTTTTTTATACAGACTCTGGTGTTGATCAATATTGGAAACGTTTTTATGTAAATATCCTCAAGAATACTCAAGCGATAATTGATACTTATTCTGACGATCCAAAATATGCAAATCGAGTACACATTGCTAAAATTTGGAAAAGTTATGTGTATTCTATTCTTGTTTCTACATTCGGTCCGGTTCCTTATACTGATGCTCTAGGATCAAGCACTACAACAACTTATGACAGTGAGGAATTTATTTATATTGCCATAATGGATGTTTTAAAAGCTGCGGGTGACGGTATTAGTTTAACGGGGGATAAATTATCTAAAGATCCTGTTTTTAATGGAAACAATCTGATGTGGAAAAAATTTGCAAACACTTTACGCTTAAAAATTGCCTTGCGAATTTCGGAAGGTTTTCCAGCATTGGCCGAAAAACATGGTAAAGAAGTTATGGCTAATGAAGCGGGACTAATTTCTTCCAATACAGAGAACATTGCCATGAAATGGGAAACTATTTTAGAGAATTGGTCTTTTAATTATAATCGTTATGTGAATATTGCTGCTCAAGAGGATGTAGTTCCATTTGTAAATTTTCACTACATCTTGAATATGAAAACATACTATGATCCAAGATTAAAAGTGATAGCTGAACCATCAACTAATCCAATTACAATTACTGATACGCTATCTATGTCTGGTTCTACTTCCGGACAAAGAGTGGTTGTTAAATATATGCTTCCTTATTTTGGAAGACCTATTGGAGGTACAGTAGCTCTTTCAGACTGGAATTTAAATCCAAGTAAAAACATTTTGAATGGTATAGCAAATAACCGATACAGTAAGCCTAGTAAGCTATTATTTATGGCCCAAGACATGAAATTTAATATAGTAACCTATGCGGAGCTCAATTTCATGCTTGCCGAAGCCAAGTTAAAAGGTTGGGGCGGGAGTAAAACGGCAGAACAGTATTATTATGCAGGGATAGATGCATCATTTCAACAATACGGAGTCTCTTCCGGAGCTTCGGCCTATAAAGCAAGGGATGGTGTTAAATGGGGGACTTCAAGTACAGGGGATAAAGACTTGTTTGGTATTGTAACCAGTGGTATAACAACTGATCCTATGGACAAGATTGCAAGACAGCTTTGGTTAACTTCTTATAATCAAGGTCATGATATATGGTGTTTACAAAAACGCACCAGACTCTTGCCATTAATTCCAAACTTTAGCCCTGATACATCATATGGAA
>CAMAWK010000177.1 GCA_945861915.1 Flavobacterium psychrophilum
GCTGGAGAAACTCACGAAGAAACCAGTATTTTTTCTAGAAAAATTCCAACAGAAAAAGAACTCAATTTAGCTTTAGAAAAAGGCAAAGTGAATCCAGAACATGCAGCAAAATTTGGACGATTAATTATTCAAGATGCAGGTGGAAGAATGAAACCTATCAATACATTTTCTTCGGAATTGTTGCGAAAAGTGAGTCATTCCAATACATTCAAAGGAATGAACTCAGACCAAGTATTTCTCTCCATGACTCAAAACAATTCAATTTGGTTGGATGTTCCAATTATTTATATTAAATCAGGAAATGATAGTATTCGGAAAATCATTGGTATCGATTCAAAAGCTAAACTAGCTCCTTTTATTGCGTTTTTTGATGATAAAGGAAATTACAAATTGTCGAAATATTTAGATGACGCTTTTAAAACTGCGAACCCTAATAATTTTGAAAAAGATTTTATAGAAACCGACAAAAAAGTAAATCTGATGGAATCGGCATTGAGTGGAAGAATTCTTAAAATATTCCCTATTCCGAACGACGCAAACAACAAATGGATTTCTTTTTTAGAATTAAACGAAGCGGGTTTAAAAGGAATGGATTCTGTGTATACCAAAACTATTCTCCCATTGTATTTTGGCACATTAAGCCATGCTTTAGAAAATAAAAATTATGCTACTTCCAATGAATTATTGGAAAGTATCGTTGGTTTTCAAAAAAAATACGGAGAAAAAGTAAGACCAGCCGAGGAAAAAATTGATTTAGAAATTGCCTACAACAAATACGACGTTTTTCAGAAATTGCCTTATGGTTATTTATTTGCAGCTATATTGATGCTTTTGTTTACCATTTTACAGATTTTCAAAGAGCGAAAAATTCTGCGTATTTTAGTGAATGCTTTCCATATAATTATCGGTTTGTTATTTCTAACTCATACCGCTGGACTGATTGCTCGTTGGTACATTTCGGGTCATGCTCCATGGAGTAACGCCTATGAATCGATCATTTATGTAGCATGGGCAACGATGTTTTTTGGATTGGCTTTTGACATAAAATCGAAATTAACGGTAGCCTCTTCTTCTTTTGTAACCGCAATGATTTTGACTGCAGCGTACGCCAACTGGATTGATCCTGAAATTGCAAATTTACAACCCGTTTTAAATTCGTATTGGTTAATGATTCACGTGGCAGTTATAGTAGCGAGTTATGGCCCTTTTGCTTTGGGAATGATTTTAGGATTTGTTTCGCTCGTTTTGATTTTGTTTACCAACGAAAAAAACAAGACCAAAATGGATTTAAACATTCAGGAAATTACCTATATCAACGAAATGTCGTTAACGATTGGTTTGATTATGCTTACCATAGGAAACTTCCTTGGCGGACAATGGGCTAACGAAAGTTGGGGACGCTACTGGGGTTGGGACCCTAAGGAAACTTGGGCACTAATTAGTATTATGGTCTATGCGTTTGTGATTCACGCCCGATTTGTTCCTGCTTTGAGAGGAAAATGGGTTTTTAACCTCATGAGTATGTTTGCTTTTATCTCTATTTTATTTACCTATTATGGAGTTAACTTTCACTTAGTAGGACTACATTCGTACGCCAGTGGCGAAGCAAAATCATTAGCTTGGATATATTATTCGCTTGGAACAATCGCTTTGATTGGAGCGATTACCTATCCAAAATACAGAAAATATTACAAGAAATAGAAAAGCTGTTTTTTAAAATATTAAATCATCTCTGTCAGTTTTGCTAATTGAACCAAAGCGGTTGTGTCTCTAACACCCAATTTATCAACCATCTTACTTCGGTGATTGCTCACAGTATTGATACTGATAAATAATTTTTGGGAAATTTCTTTTGTATCAAAATCATCGGCTATAAGTTTTAAAATTTCCTTTTCCCTTGCAGACAAGAAGTCTTTGTTGGAATTCAGTTTATTCTGAGAATGAAATGTGTGTACATATTGCTTATTTTCACCATAGGAAATTCGTATCCAATAATACCTAAAATTCTTTTTAAGAAGGTGATTGATGTTTTGTACATAATTAAATGTATAATTGAACTTTCTATTTTCATCATAATGTATTGGAGAGCCTTTAGAAAAAAGACACAACGATTTTCCGTCAGGAAGCAAATAACGGATTCCACAATGTGATGAACCAACGGGTCAAGATTATATTCCATTGGCTCCTGATTTCACATCAACGGCTGGTATAAGTATCACTAATTTAAATGGTTTTTTAGGCGAAATTCGAAACCGATATTTAAAAAGTCGTCCAGCAAATGAAAATAATTCTATAACTGCCAGAGGATATATGGTATCCGATTTGAATATTAATTATGATTTTAAAAATATAACTTTTGGTATCGCTATCGAGAATATTTTTAACACCAAGTGGAATGAAACCCAGTTTGCTACTGAATCTCGTTTGCAGAACGAAACTCAAAGCGTGGAGGAAATTCACTTTACACCAGGAACGCCTTTTTTTATGAAAGCTAAAATTACCTATCGATTTTAAAGATGTTTTGTTTGTTTTTGATTGGGCAGTGGAGTATTAATTAATCTTAATTTCTCTATTGTTTTTGTTGGAAAGCTCGATACCATTCTTGTATCGGGCTTTTTGATTTGTATAAACTTTAAGAAATGTTTTCCTTTTACAGAAATGATTTTGATTAAGTTTGTTAAAATTAATTTTTATGAAATCGCCATCAACAACAAGTTTGCGAAAGCAAACACCAATTATTAAAAAGGCGATAACATATGTGACCATTGAAAAATAAAAATTTACACATATGAAAAAACTATTTCTTCTATCGTTAAGTTTACTCCTTTTATGGACGACAAACAGTGAATCGCAAACAGCTAAAAATAAAACAAAAAAAGTCATGCAAAAACAAACTATACATCAATTTAAAGTAACCGATTTACAAGGAAAAACATTTGATTTTGGAACCTTAAAAGGAAAAAAAGTCATGATTGTAAACACCGCTTCCAAATGCGGTTTGACACCACAATACAAAGATTTAGAAGCGATTTACAAAAAATACAAATCCAAAAACTTTGTCATTATTGGTTTTCCAGCCAACAATTTCGCAAAGCAAGAACCGGGAACCAATGATGAAATCGCAACATTTTGTCAACAAAATTATGGTGTCACTTTCCCAATGATGGACAAGATTTCAGTAAAAGGGAAAGACATGCACGAAGTATATCAATTTCTAACACAAAAATCTAAAAATGGGAATCAAGACAGTGAAGTTAGTTGGAATTTTCAGAAATATCTGTTGAATGAAAAAGGTGAATTAGTAAACGTAGTTTCTCCTCAAACACTACCAACCGACAAAGAAATTATTGTTTGGTTGGAAAAATAATTTGTATTCCAATTTTGTAATTATTGAGCGTTAAAATTATCCACCGCTTTGCGAACACTTCCGTATTCTGCTAATAATTCAGCTGCTTTTTCGTAGGTAACAGGAATTTCTCCCATGATCATTTTTACGCCGCGATCTATGAGTTTGCTGTTGCTCAATTGCATATCGACCATTTTGTTGCCTTTCACTTTCCCTAATTGAATCATGGTGGCGGTCGAAATCATATTTAATACTAATTTTTGTGCAGTTCCTGCTTTCATTCGGGAACTTCCAGTTACAAATTCAGGTCCTACAACAACATCAATTGGGAATTTTGCGGTCAACGAAAGCGGACTTCCAGCGTTACAAGAGATACTTCCCGTACTAATATTATTCTCGTTACAGGCTTTCAAACCACCAATAACATAGGGCGTAGTTCCAGAAGCCGCGATTCCAACAACAACATCATTTTGGTTGATCTTTTGTTCTTGTAAATCGACCCAAGCTTGATTGGCATCATCTTCAGCATTTTCTACCGCACGACGAATGGCTTTGTCTCCACCAGCAATAATTCCGTTAACCAAGTCAAAAGGCACACCAAAGGTTGGCGGACATTCCGAAGCATCTACCACTCCCAAACGCCCCGATGTTCCTGCTCCAATATAAAATAATCGACCGCCTAGTTTCATTTTAGCAACCACTTCGGCAACCAAAATTTCGATTTGTGGCAAAGCTTTTTCAACTACCAAAGGCACGGTTTTATCTTCTTGATTGATATTATGTAACAATTCATGTACTGACATTTTTTCAAGATGTTCGTATTTCGATGATTGTTCGGTGGTTTTAGTGAAGGTCATTTAACAGCTATTTAATGAATGATTTCAATATGATTTTCTTTTGCTATTATTAGTTTTGAATTTTCAATTTCAGATTCAATTTTTACCCAATTAGTATTAAAATATTGATGTAATTGTTTCAAAGAACAATTACCCAACTGGAAATAAATAATTTTTGGAGCAGTTGTTGAAACCAGGAAGCGGTTATAAAAATCGGTGTCTTTCGTGAGAATCACCAATTCATTTTCAAGGGCATATTCCCATATTTCAGTATCTGACATTTCTAAATTAATATCGGATACGAATAAAAAACGATTGTCATTAAAAAAACTGAAATATTTTGGAAGATTTACATCAACTAAAAATGAAAAACTCATCATTAACTAGCGAATTGAATGTCGTTTTTATGAGAAGATATATTTTTTAATGCAAAGGCGATAGAAGCTTGAATGTCTTCTTTTTCAAGAAAAGGATAGGCTTCTAAAATAGTTTCAATTGAATCCCCAGCCGCCAAATACTGCAAAATTGTTTCAACAGTAATGCGCATTCCTCGTACTGTTGGCTTGCCATTACAAACATCG